>CAUHLX010000125.1 GCA_959606705.1 uncultured Bacillota bacterium
ACGCTGACTTGATCCAATTCCTCTGCGGGAATTGCCAGGATATCGTCACTCATAACGATAAAATCCGCGTGAAAGCCCGGCTTCAACTGACCAATGCGCTCAAATCCGGCCAGCTCCGCGCTTTTGGCGGTATAGAGACGGATGGCCGTTTCCGTATCTACCCTTTGTTTCGAACCGCAGTCCGTTCCGTCGTATGCCTTGCGCGTGACCGCTCCCTTGATGCAGGGCCTGGGATCCGACGGAGCGGCCCAGGAGGTAGCCGGCGCATCCGTGGAAAAACAGAGCTTCAGGCCTTTGTCCAGCATGGTTTGGACCGGATACAGCTCACGCATCCATTCCTCACCGAGATTCGTGAGATAGCTTTCAATTTCCGCATATAAGAAAATGGGCTGAGTGACGAATCCGATGCCCTTCTCCGCCGCTTTGTCCATCGCTTCCTCGGTTGGGTCCGCCACATGTTCGATCCGAACGTAAGGCGCGTCCCCTTCGTTCCACTTCTCCTCGTCATACACCCGGTTCACGATCCGATCAATGGCCCGGGCGCCCATGGCATGCACGGAAAGCTGGCAGCGGCTCTTCTTGCAAAATTCAATCGCGCTTTCCATCAGCTCATCCGAGCAGACCGGCATACCGTACTCCTCCTCCGATCCCAGATACGGCCGATTCATCCAAGCAGTCCGCCCGGAAACACTTCCGTCGCCAATCAGCTTTAAACCGCAGACATGAATCTGCCGCTTAGGGTCCAATTGTTCTTCCGAAAAAGCAAACTTCTTCCGATCCGCAAAATGATCCCACATGTAATACATGCCTACCTTTTGACGGAATCCCTTGGCCGCGGCCTCTTCGTAGAATTCGTAATAATCCGTGGGGTCCAAATTTCCCATGTCCGTGACGGCGGTCACTCCCTGAGAACTCAACAGCATTCCCAAATCGATCAAATCCTCCACGGTTTTTTCCTTGGTCAATTCCGGCATGAAAGGAACCACCAGGTTTCTGGCGTTCTCCCGCAGGACCCCGGTGGGTTCTCCGTTTTCATCACGTTCGATTTCACCGCCCTGCGGATTAGGAGTGCTGCGGTCGATTCCCGCCAGCTCCAACGCTTTGCTGTTGACACAGCGAATGTGTCCGCAGGTACGAATGACGGATACCGGTACGTCAGCGGCGCCACGGTCCAGATCGTATCGATTGGGCGAACGCTTTTCCGCCAATTTTCCTTCATCATAACCCCAGCCCTCGATCCACTTCCCGGGTCCCTGTTTCTGCCGAACCCTTTTGATTTCCTCCGTCAGCTCCTCGATCGAGTGTATCAACGGGGGAAGGCTGGAAATTTTCTTGCTGAAATCCGCCAGCATGATGGGATGCATATGACAGTCGACAAAACCGGGCAGCACCCGTTTCCCTTCCAGATTGATTTTCTCGCCATTCACGAGAGGCATATCCTTTTCCGCACCAATCCAGGTGATCCGCCCATCTTCGACGATCATCGCATCCGCATAAGGCAGCGTCTCGTTTGACGTGAAAATCTTCCCATTTACAAACGCACGTGTTTTCCCTTTCTTCATTTTCAAGCTTCTCCTTTTCACTGTAAGAATAATTGAATTATTATGCGTTTTATAAATGTGATATTCATGCCTTTTTTTTGCTTTTTTCATCGTCTCCCATCAGAGAACCCCTCCGGCAGCAAAAAACAGAAATTTACGGACGGAGAGAAAGAGCAGTAAGGGGACGTGTGGGTTAAATTCACGCCCAAACGAAACAGGGACGCGAATGACGTTGAATCATTCGCGTCCCTGTTTTGCTGTTCTTGACCATTCCTTTTTCTTCCGTACTCCGTCCTGGCCGCTCTCGTAACCGTCGATTTCCTGCCAGCTCTCGGCGTCGTTCTACTCCCGGTCACCCGCCGTGTCGCGGTCAATGACGATCTCCAGGAACCGGTGCAGCACCACGGCGGCCTCGGCGCGGGTGGCGGCGGCCTTGGGGCCGAAACGGTGATCGCCTTTGCCGCTCATAATCCCGGCCTGCCGGATGGCTTGCCGGATCACTGCTCCGAGGCAAACTCCCTGATCGCCACGTCGATCGTATGCTTCATATTGATCGTAAAGGCCATCAAAGGCTGTTCCCTGGCCTGCGTCTCTCTCCAAAACCGCTTCTGACAGGCTTCGAAAATCTCTTGATGGTTTTTTCCTTCCCCGTGAAGCTTTAAAATGTAATCCCTGACTTCCAGCACGGAATTTCGAGCCATTTCCCAATAGTGTTCCGCGGCCTCCCCCTTCAGGACTCCGTAATGAGGAGAAATGATGTGTTTTGCCTCCAGCCTTTCGCACTTTTCTATGGAAGCCAGCGTATCCGCAAAGCTGGTGAGCACCGGCGAGTCCATGCGGCCGCCGCCCAAATAACAGCCGATGCTCTCACAAGGAAAAATCACGCTGTCCTCCGTCAGAAAGAACGAAAGAGAATCGTTGGTATGCCCGGGGCACTCCAAAACCAGAATCTGCCGGTCTCCCAGTGAAATCCGCTCCCCTTCCCCGATGACTCGATCGATTCGCAGCGCGTTCTCGGGAAAGGGCTTGACCTCGCCCTTTCCATATTCCAGAGCCGCCTGTCCCGAAAGTCTGCGAATCATCTGCACCGCTCCCGGACGCTGTAAAACGGCCACGCCGTGAGCCGCTCCCAGAGCCTCCAGCCGTGGCCAAAGCTCACGAAGATACGGCAGACCACCCAAATGGTCGTAATGGGTGTGTGTGAGCAGCGCGTAATCCAAGGGCCGACCGGCCAGCTCCTTTGCGGCACGTTTTGCCATTTCCGGACCGCAATAAGCCATCCCGCAATCGATCAGTGCCGATTTCTCACTTCCGATGATTAAAAGGGCCTCCCCACCTGCTCCGGCAGTGACCCTGCGAATATCTCCGATCATTTTTCCTCCTTTACGCACTCCGTCTTCTCATCTTCCGGTTTTCTCTTCCCCCGCTTCAGCCTCACGAAGTTCACCACCATGGCAAACAGAAAGATCAGACTGCAATAACCGCCGATGGGATAGAGAAACGCTACTAAATTTCCAAAGCCAAAGAGACTCATCGCGTATCCGGCCAGAGCGACCACCCAAATCACCAAAGTCCGTTTCCGAAACGGCGGCAGTGCGGTGGTAAAGCCGTAGAACACGCTGGTCGCCGTGGAAAACACCGCGATGAGAAGAAACAGAGAGTAAACGACTCTCAAGATTGGTGAAATCTTGCTGCAGAACACCACCATAGGCAGCGAGGTCGAAGCGGCCGCCGCCGGATCGGTCAACATGGTAAGATATAAAATCCCGCAGCAAAGGCCTAAGCCTACGCCGCCCAGAATCGCTCCCCACTCCGCGTGCTTTTTACTCCTGGCGTTGAGCGCACAGCCGCCCAGCATGGCAATTGCCCCGGTCAAATTGTAGGCGACGAAGCCGATGGCGGCAATCGCCCAATGCCCCGCCACCGGACTGATGGAAGCTGGCGTCGCGGAGACCGAGCCGCCGGCGATCCGGTCAAAGTTGTGAATCACCATGTAAATCCCGATCAGCAGCGTCCCGATCACCAATACCGGCGTCAGCTTGCGCAGTCGGTCCGCTACCGTTCCGAATCCGTTGATCGCCGTAAACACCACCATGAGCATCAATATAAAACTGCCGATGGCGTGGTGAAGACCGAACTGTTCCTCCAGCAGCGCTCCGCCGGCAGCCAGAGTGGAGAAATATGCCATCAGCAAAAAAACGGACATCACGCCGCTGACAAACCCTTCGATCACCCGATGCTCCTTGGGAACGATCATCTTTCCCATATTGCTGCTGCCCAGAGCGGCGGCGTTATACACGCTGATATATCCGAAGATCATGAAGACCGCCGTCGACAGCAGGACACCGTAAATCCCCTTCGCCCCAAAGACTCCGAAGAACTGCCACATCTCAGTCCCGGACGCAAAGCCGGCTCCCATGAGGGAGCCTATGTAAAGAAATAAAATATTACGCGCGGTCAGGCGCACGTTATCCTGTTCACCCATTCGCTTCCGTCCCCTCTTCACTGTCCGGAGCTTCACTCAAAGCTTCATTCGAATGCCGGCCGCTGTTTTTGATTCCTCCCAGGGTAAAGATGATCAAACCGACCCAAATCAAAGCGAAGGTTACCAGTTCGATCTTGTCAAAGGGCTCGTGATAAATAAAAATTCCTAAAATCAAGCCCAAGGAGGGCGAAATATACTCCGTCACCCCTAAAGTGATCATATCCACCCGATACGCGGCCTGCGCAAACAGCATCAAAGGCGTAGCGGTCATGATGCCGCACAGAAGCAGCAGCACCAGCTGATGAGGAGCGGCCACGGCCAAAGCGCCCTTTCCGGTCACTTCCATGTAAATAATAATCGGCAGAACCAAGGGAACCATAAACATCGTCTCGTAAACCATGGACAAGAGAGCATTGATTTGAAGCTTCTTTTTGATCGCCGCGTAGGTTGAAAAGGTAACGGCCAGCCCCAGCGCAATCAGCGGAATCTCACCGTAGTAGATCAGCAGGAAAAGAACGCCGGCCAGCGCAAACAGAAGGGCCGCCGCTTTATACTTATCCAGCTTCTCGTGAAAGAGCACGATCCCGAATACGCAGACCGCCAACGGCTCGATATAATAGCCGATGCTGGTTTCGATGATATGCCCTGAGTTCACCGCCCAGATGTAAATCCCCCAGTTGGCGGAAATCAGAAATCCCGCGATAAAATAGGTCAGCGCCACGCCCTTTTCCCGAAGGGGCGCAAACACCGACTTCCACCCAAACAGAACCAAAGCCACGATCAAAGAGCAGATAAACGCGAAGACAATTCGGTAAAAAATAATGAGGATCGAATTGATCGGGCTCAACGCTTTCCAATAGATCGGCAGTACGCCCCAGATAAAAGCACACAGAAGAGCACAGATCAATCCTTTTTGATACTCGTGCTGTTTTCCGGCTTCTTCGTATCGAAACGAGAGCTCTTTCTTTCCCATAAATTTTCAGCCTTTCCCTTCTTCTATAAAAAACCGGCTTATCAAACCTTCAAGCCGGTTTTTCGTACTTAAATTAGCCGATACACTGATTGTTGATCGCTTCTCCCGGCGGAACGATAGGATAAACGGATTCGTCGATCGCGATGTCGCAGGTGATCACCGCGCCCTTTCCGGCTTCCATCGCCTCCTTCAAGGCCTTCTTTAAATCTTCCAGGCAATTGGTATAATAGCCGTTCAGATCAAATACGCCCGCCAGCTTGGCGTAATCCACTACGTCGGGAAGGTCCGTGGCGGAATAACGCTTGTCAAAGAACAGAGTCTGCCACTGGCGCACCATTCCCAGAGTGTTGTTCTTCATGACGATCGTGATGATCGGGAGCTTCTGCGCGGCTACCGTAATCAGTTCGTTCATATTCATCCGGAAGGAGCCGTCTCCCGTGATATGAATCACTCGTTTGTCCGGATTGCCGATCTGTGCGCCGATGGCCGCTCCCAGTCCGAAGCCCATGGTCCCTAAGCCGCCGGAGGTAATCATCTGCCGCGGCTGGGTGAAGGGCCATCTTTGAGCCGTCCACATCTGATGCTGTCCCACATCGGTGGCAACGATGACATCGTCTCCCACCACGCTGTTGATGGCCTCTAAAATATTATACGGAGCAAAGCCCGGTTTGTTGGGCTTCTTTTCCTTCCGCCAGCCTTCCACGCTGGCCAGCCATTCCGGGCGTTCCCTTTTTTCGATCAGCGGGAGCAGCTCTTTTAATATTTGTTTTACGTCTCCCAGCAGGGGAAAATCCACTTGGACGTTCTTTCCCACCTCGGATTGATCCACGTCGATCTGAACGATCTTAGCATCTACGGCAAAACGCTTCACATCACCGGTGACCCGATCGGAAAAACGCGCGCCGATGGCGATCATGACGTCGCAGTTGTGCATTGCCAGATTCGCTTCCTTCTCGCCGTGCATCCCCGCCATGCCCAGGGAAAGCGGATTGCGGCGGGAAAGATTGCCCAGACACATCAATGAGGTAACCGTGGGAATCTGATTTTTCTCCGCCAGCTCCGTCAACTCCTGAGAGGCATCGGCGATGTTGACTCCCCCGCCCGCATAGATCACCGGACGTTTCGCGGAATTGACGCACTTGGCAATTTCCTCGAGAGTCGCTTCCTTGAAAGACAAGCCGGTCTGCCGTTCCGGCAGCTCCGCAGGTTCGAAGGGCTCATAGTCCCCGAGCTCCTGCATGAGGTTTTTGGGAACGTCGATGAGCACCGGTCCGGGACGGCCGCTCTTGGCCATTTGAAACGCCTGGCGAATGGCCGGAGCGATTTCCTCCATGGTGCGAATAAAAAAGTTATGTTTGGTAATGGGCATGGTTACGCCTACGATGTCCACCTCCTGGAAAGAATCCTTTCCGATCAGAGACAGCGGCACCTGCCCGGTAATCACTACCATAGGGCTGGAGTCCATATAGGCCGTGGCGATTCCGGTCACCGTGTTGGTCGCGCCCGGCCCGCTGGTGGCGAAGCACACCCCTACCTTCCCGGTCGAACGCGCATAACCGTCGGCCGCATGGGTTGCTCCCTGCTCATGGCTGGTCAAGACGTGTTTTATGGTATCGGAGTAGTCGTACAGAGCGTCATAAAGGGGCATGATCTGCCCCCCGGGATATCCAAATATGGTATCGACATTTTGCTCCTTCAGACACTCCATGATGATTTTGGAGCCTGTCAGTTTCATTCCGTCACCTTTTTCTCTTATTTGTCAACGAATCGGGCTAGCCTGAGGCCGCCCGATTCAAAAGCAATTCCATTTGATCTTAAAGAATATGTATTCGGACTTATTTTTCCTCGTTCCAGGAGTACATCTTGCGAAGCTCCGCGCCGACCGCTTCCAGCTGATGCTCTCTGTGCATTCTCTTCATCGCGTTGAAGTTCGCACGGCCGCCGGCCTGATTTTCCACGATCCAGTTCTTTGCAAAGGTACCGTCCTGAATGTCGGCCAGAATATCCTTCATGGCCTTCTTGGTCTCTTCGGTCACGATCTTGGGGCCGGTGATGTAATCGCCGTACTCAGCCGTGTCGGAAATGGAATATCTCATCTTGGAGAAGCCGCCCTCATAGATCAGATCAACGATGAGCTTCATCTCGTGAATGCATTCGAAATACGCATTCTGCGGATCATATCCGGCCTCGACCAAAGTCTCGAAGCCCGCCTGCATCAGAGCGCAGACACCGCCGCACAGTACGGCCTGCTCGCCGAACAGGTCCGTCTCGGTCTCCATCTTAAAGGTGGTTTCCAGAACGCCCGCTCTCGCGCCGCCGATTCCGGCCGCGTAAGCCAGACCGATTTCCTGAGCCTTGCCGTAGTAATCCTGGAATACGGCTACCAGATCGGGAACGCCCTTGCCCGACACGTATTCGCTTCTTACGGTGTGTCCTGGGCCTTTGGGAGCTACCATGATCACGTCCACAAACGAAGGAGGTACGATCTGCTGATAGTGAATGTTAAAGCCATGAGCGAAAGCCAGTACGTTTCCTTCTTCCAGGTTGTCCCGAATGCTTTCTTCATAGATCTTCTTCTGCTTTTCATCGGGGGTCAGAATCATGATGAGATCGGCTTTCTTCGCCGCTTCGGCCGCAGTCATGACCTTCAGTCCGTGCTCCTCGGCGGATTTCCAGGACTTGCTGCCCTCGTAGAGACCAACGACCACATCCACACCACTTTCCTTCAGGTTCAGCGCGTGGGCGTGACCCTGGCTTCCATAACCGATAATAGCAACGGTCTTGCCATCCAACAATCCCAGATTACAATCGCTTTCATAAAAAATCTTTGCCATTTTCATTCACTCCTTTTTGGTATGATCAACCATAATTTTTAGCAAATCGTTTGTTATACTCGTACAAATTAAGTTAAATTGTACTCCTGACCTACTATTAAGTCAAGATCAGATC
>CAUHLX010000126.1 GCA_959606705.1 uncultured Bacillota bacterium
TTCGCTTATGTGGCCGTAGCCGCTTGGGAAGGTCCCGCTTTCGCCTCCGCCATCGCTTATCTGGTTCCCGTTCCCGAAATCGGGCACCTGTGGAGCATCGCCGGCTATGACGTCTATATCCCCTGGCTGCTCATCAGCATCGCGGGCACGCTGTTCACCATGTTCTGTCACTATCGCGGAATGAAATTTGCCGCCATCTTCAATTCCATCGCGGCCATCGCTCTGGTCATCGGCGGATTGGTATTCTTCGCCGGCGGCGTAACCATGGGCGATGTGAGCAACGCCCTGCCCATGATCAAGGACGGCTTCAACGGAATCACCGTCGTTCTCCTGATGGCTCCGGCCATGTTCGTCGGCTTCGACGTTATCCCGCAAGCCTCCGAAGAAATGAACTATCCTATTAAACAGGTGGGTTCGCTGGTTCTGTTTGCCATCGGCTTAGGCGCTCTGTGGTACATCCTGATGATTTTGGGCGTATCCTTTGCGGCTCCGGGCTCCGTTCTGGAAGGCGCCAGCATTCCTCTGGCGGACGCGGCGTCCTACGTGTTCGGTTCCAAGCTCTTTGGTTCCCTGATCATCGTAGCCGGCATCGGCGGCATTCTCACCAGCTGGAACGCCATGTTCGTCGGCGCCACCAGAATCCTGTTCTCCATGTCCCGTGCCAAGATGCTGCCCCCGATCTTCTGCAAGCTGCATCCGAAGTACAAATCCCCCGTCGCCGCCATTACCCTGGTAGGCGTACTGGGAATGCTGGCTCCGCTGCTGGGCAAGAACGCTCTGGGCTGGTTCGTAAATGCCAGCTCCTTCGGAACGGTCGTCGCTTATCTGACCGTGGCCATCTCTTTCGTCGTCCTGCGGAAGAAAGAGCCCGAACTGAATCGTCCCTGGAGAGCTCCCGGCGGATACGTTACCGGAGTGCTGGCGCTGGCCGCCTGTATCTTCTTCATCGTACTGTACCTGCCCTTCGGCCCCGGCTCCTTGGTATGGCCCTATGAATGGGGTATGGTTGCTCTGTGGTGCGTCATCGGCGTCATCCTGCTGATCCGCAACAAGATGCAGTATCAGAACGTTACGCTGGCAGAACGGGAATACCTGCTGTTCGGCGAACAGTATGCAAGAAAGAACATCATCGGACAAAAAAAATCCGCCGTCGGGCTTCCTGACGAGGATCTGGAACCGGGAGAGGCTCTCTGACACATTGAGAATCCTTTCCGGGTTAGCAAGTCATGCGATCCCTTTCTGCTTTGCGGGCGGGGATCGCTTTCTCTCACAATATATTCAGTCTGTCAGTGATTCCATACGGCAAAGGAGGTACTTATGTCTTTCAGTGAAATCACCATGTGGGTGATGGCCATCGGCGCTCTCGTCGGAGGCATCGACCGCATCATCGGCAACAAGCTGGGCCTGGGCGAAAAATTTGAAGAAGGCTTCAACGCCATGGGCCCCCTGGCGCTGGGAATGGTGGGCATCGTCTGCCTCTCCCCCGTCATCTCAAATATCGTTGCTCCGGTCATCGCACCGGTTCTCGCGGTCATCAAAGCCGACCCTGCGATCTTTGGCTCCATTCTGGCCAACGATATGGGCGGGTACCCCCTTTCCATGTCCCTGGCCATCAACGAACAGGCCGGCATGTATTCGGGACTGATCGTGGCTTCCATGCTGGGAAGCACCCTGGTGTTCTCCATCCCCGTTGGCCTCAGCCTGATCGAATCCAAGGATAAGCCCTACTTTGCAAAAGGCATGCTGATCGGTATGATCACCATTCCCATCGGCTCCATTGCCGGCGGCATCATGGCCGGGTATAATATCTTCATGGTCGTGATGAACACCATCCCGGTCATCATCATTTCCGTCCTGTTGGCCATCGGTCTGAAATTCAAGCCTAACGCCATGATCACCGGCTGCATCTATTTCGGAAAATTCATCATCATTGTCATCACGGTAGGATTGACCGCCGCCGCCTTTGAATATATGACCGGCATCGTGCTGATCCCGGGAATGGCCCCCATCGAGGACGCCATGACTACCATCGGAACCATTGCGGTGGTACTGCTGGGCACCTTCCCGCTGCTCTC
Organism: uncultured Bacillota bacterium; assembly: GCA_959606705.1. GTDB lineage: Bacteria > Bacillota > Clostridia > Peptostreptococcales > Anaerovoracaceae > CAUHLX01. The sequence goes on from CAUHLX010000126.1 coordinate 2,076, forward strand.
ACTGCTCACCAGGGTCCTCGACAAGCCGTTGAACGCCATCGGCCGCAAAATCGGCCTGGACGCCACTTCCGCCGCGGGCATGTTCTTCTCTCTGGCCAACAGCATTCCGGTCTTCAAAATGTTGGGTGAGATGAGCAATCGAGGCAAGATCGTCAACATGGCCTGGCTGGTCTGCACCGCCGGCGCACTGGGAGATCACCTGGGCTTTACGGCAGGCGTGCATCCGGAAGCGATCGCTCCCGTGGTTCTATCCAAGCTGTTCGGCGGCGCCGTGGCCGTGGTCATCGCTCTGTCTCTAACCAAGAACACCGACGCGGAGGATCTGGCCAGCAAGCGGATTCAGGAACTGGAAGGTTAACACTATTTCAATCATCATATGAGAAAAGGAGAAAAAACCATGGAAAACATTCGCGACATCATCAACGTAGGCGTAGTCAATTTCAAAGTTGCCGCCGGAGATAAGCAAGCTAACCTTTCCAGAATCATAGATTTTTCCATCGCCGCCGCCAAGCGGGGCGCAGATATGGTGCTCTTCCCCGAAATGTGCCTCATGGGCTACGACTATTTCATCGACGACAAGATCGATCGCCAGGAAAAGATCGCCGTCACCGAGACGGTCCATGGCCCTTCGGTCCGCGCGATTGAAGAAATCGCCAAACAGTACGGCATCTACATCATCTTCGGCATGTCCGAAAAAATGAGCGATGACGCGGTAGACCTGTACAACTCGGCCATCATCCTGGGTCCCGACGGACTGGTGGGCTCTTATCAGAAGATCCATCCTTTCGGTACGGAAAATCTCTGGTGCAAAAAAGGGGACACTCCCTTTATGTTTGATACCGAATGGGGTCCCATTGCCGTCGGAGTCTGCTACGACAGCTATCAGTTCCCCGAATTGGTGCGCTACTACGTTTACAAGGGTGCCCGGCTCTATCTCAACCCCACCGCGGTCATCGAGGAAATCCCCAACGAAGGCAGCCGGGAAGCCTTCCGCCGCTGCTACACCCCTCATTTGGAGTACAGCGTTCTGGCCAGCTCTATTTATATCGCCAGCTCCAATCTCACCGGTTACGACGATACCTGCTATTTCGGCGGCGGCAGCATGATCATCGGACCCAAGACCAATGCCTTCGGCGAGGTGGATGTGGTCCGCTACTGCGGTGACGACAACGACTATCAGGTCGGACTCCACCTGGGCACCATCGATCTCTCCCTGGCCGTGAGACATCAGTGTACCGTGAATCCCTACGCGGGAGAGCCGGACTTCCGTCCCGAAATCTACAAGAAGTTCTACGAGTAAAAATAAAAGCCTGAGAGGAAGGGAACGCGCAGAACCACCGTTTTGCACGTTCCCATTTTTTTGTTTTTGGCCTGCCCGCGCCATCGGAGATCCATCGCCCCTTCGCAATCTTCTCATCGATACCCTCACCGCCTGCCCCCTCTGCCGGCTAAAATAATTCATTTCCGTATTATAAAATTCAAAAACTAATTAATATTTGAATTAACGCTGGTCTCCGGTGGAACGAAGCGACCTGGTCACGCATTCCAAAGCAGTTGAATTTTCAAGGGTTTTGCAACATTTTGTCGGAGGTTTGTCCACACGTCCCCATTTTGGCATGGCCCTTGCTTAATTAAATGGTGTAATTAAAAATCCGACATATTGGGTGATAGAAATTAAGGAGCGAACGCATATGACAGGCAACGACAGACCTTCCGGCAAACCGCTGGAGGGCATCAAGGTCATCGACTTTACCCGGGTGTATTCCGGTCCCTACTGCACCATGATGCTGGCAGACCTGGGGGCGGAGGTCATCAAGGTGGAGAAAGACGGCACCGGCGACGATACCCGCGCCTTTATGCCCGTTAAGGACGGGGAAAGCGGTTACTATCTCTACCTGAACCGCAACAAAAAGAGCATCGCGCTGGATTTAAAAAAAGAAGAATCGAGAGAGATCATTTACCGCATGGCGGAGTGGGCCGACGTGGTAGTGGAAAACTTCTCCCCCGGAGTGGTGGACCGTCTGGGTGTGGGCTATGAGGATCTGAAGAAACACAATCCCCGGATTATTTACGGTTCCATTTCCGGATTCGGTCAAAACGGCCCTTATAAAAACAAACCCGCCTATGACGTGGTGTGTCAGGCGATGGGCGGTTTCATGGCTCTCACCGGAGAAAAGGGCGGAAAGCCTTATAAGCTGGGGCCCTCCATCGTAGACGCGTCCGCCGGAATACATATGGCCTTCGCCATCGTCAGCGCCCTGCTTTACCGGGAAAAAACCGGCGTGGGACAGTTTATCGATATCGGCATGATGGATACCGCGTTTTCCACATTGGAGAATTTTGTGGTCACCAAAACCCTCACCGGTGAAACGCCCACTCGAAACGGGAACGCCAACCTGGGCTCCGCTCCCTTCAACTCCTACCGGACGAAGGACGGTTACGTCACCATCGCGGTGGCCAACGACAAGCTCTTTGACAAGCTGACCACGGTCATGGACCGGCGGGACCTTTTGGAGGACCCGCGGCTGGATAAAAACTTTAAACGGAAGATGCACGAGGAGGTGGTCAATGAAGCGGTGGAAGCTTGGACCATGACCCACACCACTCATGAAGTATGTCAGCTGCTGGATGCGGCCTCCGTGCCCGTAGGTCCCATTCTGGGGATCGACGAGCTGATCGAAGACCCTCATCTCAAGGAGCGGGGCATGCTGGTGGAAATCGAAAGTCCGGTGGTGGGAAAGGTGGTTTACCCGGGAAATCCCATCAAGTTTTCCGAAACGGAAATCGACTGCTTTGAATCCGCACCCGGCTTGGGCGAAAACTCCGAGGAGATCCTCAGTCAGGTCTGCGGCTATTCACAGGACGAGATCGATCGAATGAGGGATCAAAACGTGATATGATACATCAAACAATCGAACAAACAAGCCAACGGAGGAGAAGAAAAGGAGGAATCGGATCATGGATCAGTTTTCATTAAAAGGCAAGACGGTCATTGCCATCGGCGGCAGCAAGGGCCTGGGCAAAGGAATGGCCGAAGGTCTGGCTCTGGCAGGAGCCGACGTGGTCATCAGCAGCCGGAAGCAGGCGGAGCTGGATAAGACCGCGGCGGAGCTCTCCGCGGCCACAAAGGGCAGCGTGGTGGGTATTGCGGCGGACGTCAGCACCAAGGCCGGCGTGGATGGCTTGGTGGCAGCCGTGGAGGAACGGTTCGGACACATCGACATCCTCATCAACGGCGCTGGCTTGAACATCCGCAAATCCATTCTGGACTGCACCGAAGAGGATTGGGACGCGGTACAGAACGTACAGATCAAATCGGTCTTTCTCATGTCCCAGGCAGTCGCCCATCACATGATCAAAAACCAGATTCACGGCAAGATCATCAACGTGGCTTCCCTCACCAGCCAGCTGGGATTGAAAAACATGATCTCCTACTGCTGTGCAAAAGGAGCGGTGGTTCAGCTGACCAAGGCCATGGCCAACGAGCTGGCCGAATACGGCATCAACGTCAACGCCATCGGGCCCGGCTATTATGAAACCGAAATGACCAAACCGCTGTTTGAAGTCCCCGAAAAACGCGCGGAGCTCTTCGCCCGGATTCCCATGAAGCGGTTCGGTCTGCCTCAGGATCTGGCAGGCGCCGCCACCTTCCTGGCTTCTCCCGCTTCCGACTACGTCACCGGTCAGGTGATCTACGTAGACGGCGGCTGGCTGGCCTGTTAACTCGTTACATTTTTATATTACATAAATGAAAATAGAAAGGATTAAGTGACCCAAAATGATGAACGGAGCACAGTACAAAGAAAGTCTGAAGAAGCTGCACCCGGTGATTTACTGCAACGGAGAAAAGATCGAAAACGTGGTGGATCATCCCATGCTGGCACCCCACGTAAACTCGGCCGCCATGACCTATGAGCTGGCCTTCGATCCTCTTTACAAAAACCTGATGACCGCGACTTCCCACATCACGGGCAAAACCATCAACCGGTTCACCCACATGCATCAGAGCAAGGATGATCTGGTCAACAAGGTAAAGATGCTGAGAATGATCGCCAACAAAACCGGCACCTGCTTCCAGAGATGCGTTGGCTTGGACGCCATGAACGCGACCTTCACCACCACCTACAACATGGACAAAAAGCACGGCACGGAATACCATAAGAGATTCGTAAAGTGGCTGGAATACGTACAGGAAAACGATCTGATGATCGCCGGTTCCATGACGGACCCCAAAGGCAACCGCAATCTGAAGCCCTCTCTACAGGCGGACCCCGATCTCTTCACCAGAGTCGTGGAAAAGAGAGAAGACGGCGTTGTGATCTGCGGAGCGAAGGCTCATCAGACCGGCATGGCCAACTCCCACGAAATGCTGATTCTGCCCACCACCAACCTGCTGGAAGGCGATGAGCCCTGGGCAATCGCCTGCGCAATCCCGGTGGACGCGGAAGGCGTTACTCATATTTTCGGACGTCAGACCAACGACCAGCGCCGGCTTCAGGGCGACATCGACACCGGCAACTCCGAGTACGCGATCGTCGGCGGTGAAACCTTGACCGTTCTGGATCACGTATTCGTGCCCTGGGATCGGGTGTTCATGTGCGGTGAAATTGAATTCGCTCAGGACTACGTCACCCGGTTCGCGGCTTACCACCGCCAGAACTACGGCGGCTGCAAGGTAGGCAACTCCGACGTGCTGATCGGCGCCACCGCCCTGATGGCTGACATGAACGGAACCACCAAGGCTTCCCATGTAAAGGATAAGCTCATAGAGATGACCCATCTGGCGGAAACCATGTACTGCTGCTCCCTGGCCTGCTCCTATGAAGGATATCGGACCGAAGCCGGCAACTACTATGTGGACACCCTGCTGGCCAATGAAGTAAAGCTGAACTGCACCAGAAACATCTACGAAATCGCGCGTCTGGCTCACGATATCGCCGGCGGCTTCATCGCCACCCTGCCTTACGAAGCCGATCTGAAAGCGGAGGAAACCGGAGATCTGATCCGCAAGTTCCTGGCTGGCAACGCGGAATTCAAAGCGGAAGACCGGATTCGTCTGGCCCGTCTGATCGAGAATATGTCCGGCGGCACCGCTCTGGCCGAATCCATGCACGGCGCGGGTTCCCCCCAGGCGATGCGCATCATGATCCTGAGGGAATCCAACATGAACAGCAAGAAAAAGCTGGCGGCGGATCTGGCTCACCTGTCCATCAAGGACACCATGTAATCGAAGGGGGAACCGATTAAAATGAGAGAAGTAGTCATCGTTGCGGCGGCTCGCACCGCCACAGGAAAATTCGGAGGGGCTCTTTCAAAGATCCCCGCCCCGGTCCACGGGGGACAGGTGGTAAAGGCTCTGGTGGAAAAGTCCGGAATTGATCCCGCCGAAATCGACGAGCTGATTATCGGCACCCATTTCCAGGCAGGCATCAAGGCCAATTCCGCCAGACAGTGCGGAATCTACGCGGGACTGCCCGATACCATCCCCGCTTTCACCCCGAATAAAAATTGTGCCACCTCGTTGAAGGCCATTCAACTGGCCGCCCAGTCCATTCTGGTGGGCGACAACGACGTAGTCATCGCGGGAGGCTGCGAAACCATGAGCGCCATCCCCTACATATTGGATAAAGCTCGATTCGGTTATCGGATGGGGCCGGGAACCATTCAAGACAGCATGCTTTACGACGGCCTGGTGGATCCCTTCATGAATTATCATATGGGAATCACCGCGGAAAACGTCGCGGAAAAATGCGGCATTACCAGAGAAATGCAGGACGCCTTCGCTCTGGCCAGTCACCAGAAGGCCCAAAAGGCTTGGGCGGAAGGAAAATTCCAGCAGGACATCGTC
>CAUHLX010000127.1 GCA_959606705.1 uncultured Bacillota bacterium
TCCGATTCGAACTTCTTCATGAAGTCCACCAAGGCCTGAACCGCTTCCAGGCTGACCGCGTTGTAAATGCTGGCGCGCATACCGCCCACGCTTCTGTGACCGCCCAGATTGACCAGACCGGCTTTTTTGGCTTCTTCGATAAACTTCTTATCCAGATCCGCGTCTCCGGTGACGAAATCCACGTTCATCAGGGAACGATCCTTCTTCTCCGCGGTGCCGGTAAACAGCGCGCTGTCATCGATGGCGCCGTAGAGCAGAGCGGCCTTTTCTTCGTTCACCTTCTGAATGGCGGATACGCCGCCCAGTTTTTTGATCCATTTAAAGGTCAATCCCGCCATGTAGATCGCGTAGCAGGGCGGAGTATTGTACAGGGAGCCATTGTCCGCGTGAATCTGATAGTTGAGCATGGTGGGCATGGTCTCTTCCGGATAGAAGCCCAGCAGGTCGTCTCGGATGATGGTGATGGTCACGCCGGAGGGCGCTACGTTTTTCTGCGCGCCGGCGAAGATCAGGCCGAACTTGCTCACGTCCACATCCTCGGAAAGGATCATGGAGGAGAGATCGCCTACCAGGGGAACGTCGCCGGTATCGGGAAGCTCCGTCCAGCGGGTTCCGTAGATGGTGTTGTTGAAGCAGATGTAAAAATAGTCCGCGTCCTTGGTAAAGCTGGATTTGTCCGGGGCGGGTATGTAAGAGAAGTTTTTGTCCGCGGAGGACGCCACGATGTTCACGTCGCCGTACTTCTTGGCTTCGGCAGCGGCCTTTTTCGCCCAGGAGCCGGTCACCACATAATCCGCTTTGCGGGAGCTGCGGAACAGGTTTAACGGCACCATGGAAAATTGAGTGGAACCGCCTCCCTGAAGAAACAGGACCTTGTAATTGTCCGGAATGTGCATCAGATCGCGAAGATCCTGCTCGGCCGTCTCGATGATCCCTTTGAAGTCCTTGCTGCGGTGGCTCATTTCCATGACGGACATTCCCGTTCCGTTGTAATTGGTCATCTCCGCAGCAGCCTGTTCTAAGACCTCAAGAGGAAGGGCCGAAGGACCGGCCGCGAAATTATATACTCTTTCTTTACTCATACTTTTGCCTCCTGCTCATTTTGGCTGATACTTTTGCTGTTTTCTAGTATAGCACAGTTGTGAAAAAAAAGGAAAGAATCATTTGCATAAAACACAGCCTTAAAAACTAAAAAATATAAAGTTGTTCGCATAATTACGAATATTAAAGCGAAAATTAATTGAATTTATACGTCTATTAAAAAATAATTTCGGCGGCTTTCGGACTACCAACCGGAGGTGGTTTATGATAGAATACGAAGTATGAAAATGACAGCGAGAAAGGACAGTGAACACTATGAAATATTTGATTCTGGTAACGGACGGAGCCGCGGACGAGCCGATTGAAGCTCTGGGAGGAAAGACGCCGCTGGAGACCGCGAATATGGAGCAGATCAACGGATTGGCCCGCAGGGGCGAGGTGGGGCTGGTACATACGATCCCCGAAGGAATGCAGCCGGGCAGCGACGTTGCGAATCTGTCGGTCATGGGCTATGATCCGTTTACTTATCATACGGGCCGGTCACCTCTGGAGGCGGCCAGCATCGGAATCGACCTGTCGGATACGGACGTGGCGTTCCGCTGCAATATCGTGACTCTTTCCAAGACCTCCGGCCGGGACGGCGAGGCGCCGGCCTTCGGTGACGGTTCGGAAGCTTACGAGGATCTCTTCATTATAGATCACAGCTCCGGGGACATCAGCACGGAGGAAGCCGATCAGCTGATCAAAGCCATCGACGAAGCCTTCGGCTCGGAGTTGATCGAGTTTTACACCGGCGTGAGCTATCGTCACGCGATGATCGTGCACAACGGCACCACGGAAATGGATCTCACGCCGCCTCACGACGTGCTGACCCGCAGAGTGGGAGACCATCTGCCGAAGGGAGAAAACTCCGACTTTATCAAAGAGATGATGGAAAAGAGCTATCGGCTGCTTTCCGCGCATCCGGTCAACAAGGCGCGGATCGCCAAGGGCCTGAACCCGGCCAATTCCATCTGGATCTGGGGACAGGGCCGGAAGCCCAGCTTATCCTCCTTCTACGACAAATACAAAGTAAAGGGTGCGGCGATCTCCGCGGTGGATCTGATCAAGGGGATCGGCATCTGCGCGGGTCTGGAATCCATCGATGTTCCGGGAGCCACCGGCACCATCCACACCAACTACGACGGAAAAGCGCAGGCCACCGTCGATCAGTTTAAAAAAGGACTGGATTTCGTCTTCCTGCATCTGGAGGGGCCCGACGAATGCTCCCACCAGGGCGACCTGCCGGGAAAGATCGAATGTCTGGAACAGATCGACCGCAGGATCGTGGGACCGGTGACGGAGTACCTGCGGGGCACCGGAGAGGATTTCCGGATTCTGGTGCTGCCGGATCATCCTACGCCCATCGCCATCCGCACCCATGCCGCCAAGCCGGTTCCGTTCGTTTTCTATGACAGCGGCCGGGAGACGGCGGAGGATGAGGGAAAAGCGTTCAGCGAAGCTTCGGGGGCTAAGGGACGTTTCTTTGGAAACGGCTACGAGCTGACCGATTACTTTTTCGGGAAGACGAACAGCTGATACTCAGGGGAAGCAGTGCGAGAGCAGGGGAAGCAAGGTCAAATGGGGAGACGTATCGGAACATTCATCTTAGCAGTCATGATCGCGGTGACGGGGCTGGGCGCGCTTGCGCCGGCCCCGGAGGTTTACGCGGCCTCCGGCCCGCCGGAGGTGATCGCGGACGCCGCGGTTCTCATCGATTCATCCACCGGTCAGGTTTTATACGACAAACAAAAGGACAAGCAGAAGTTTCCGGCCAGCACCACGAAGGTGATGACCGCTCTTTTAGCCTGCGAAAATCTGGATTTTTCCAAAACGGTGACCATCGACGGGGACACCGGCTTCACCAAGGGCGCGCGCATCTATCTCTTGGAGGATGAGCAGCTTACGGTGGAGCAGATATTCACGGCGATGATGACCGAATCCGCCAATGATGCGGCGGTAGCTCTGGCCAAAGAAATTTCCGGCTCGCAGGAGGCTTTCGCGGAGCGGATGAATCGGAGGGCCAAGGAGCTGGGCGCGGAGAACAGCAATTTTGTCAATCCCAACGGACTGCACGATGAAGCGCATGTGAGCACGGCCTACGATCTGGCGCTGATTGCCAGGGAGGGCATGAAGCATCAGGAATTTCGGGATGCCGTGTCCACCTATAAGTATTACATCCCTGCCACAAACAAGCAGGACGAACGTTATCTATACAACGCCAACCGTCTGCTGTACGACACCAAGCGCAAGGTAACGGTGAACGGAGTCAGCCGGCCCATAAAGTATGACGATGCCATCGGGATCAAAACCGGTTATACGCCGGAAGCGGGGAACTGTCTGATCGCCGGGGCCAAACGGGGAGAAACGGAGCTGATCGCAGTGGTGCTGGATTCCGGCGGACTGTATCAGGACGCCATTTCTCTGCTGGAATATGGGTTCGACAATTACAAGAGCGTGCCGGTCATGACGGCGGGGACCGAGCTGGGAGAAGTCCCGGTTAAAAAGGGCAAGGTGAAAACGGTGAAGGCGGTGGCTGACCGGGATATCATCGCGACCATGTCCATGGGGACTTTGGACAATTCCATCGCCAAGAAAACCGAGATGATCGAGGATCTGAGGGCACCTGTGAAAAAGGGTCAGAAGGTAGGTACGGTAAAAATCTATGATGTCAACGAGACTCTCCTGGGAGAGTTCGACGCCGTGGCGGCGGCGGACGTGGAGGAGGGCGGGTTTTTGTCCGCGGTGGGAATTTCCGACAAGACCGCATCGCGGATTTTCAGGATCGGAGCGCTGGTCCTGGGGATTCCGCTGCTGTTGGCGGTCTTATACGTTTTGATGAAGCGCCGTCAGCTTCGCAGAAAGAGGCTTCGCCGTCAGCAGAGGGAGGAACGGCTGCGCAGGAGAGAAGCGGAGGCGGCTCAATTTTGGGAATCCGAGTTTCACGTATCCTATCCCGGCGGGGCCGGGAACGGTGCGGCAAGTTCCGGCGCCCGGAGTCCGCGTCCGGCTCGGGAGTCTCTTCTGTCCTCTCGGCCGTTTACCGCTGAAAAACAGGAGGAACGGGAGCGAAAGGAACGGAGCCGCGCCGGAGAATCCGATGAGCGCAAGGAAAAGAAACGAAGGACTCGTCGGGGGAAGAGCCGGGGACGGGTGGAACGGTCCGGAATCAAGGACCCGGCGGCGGAACTCAGCGAGGAAGAAAAGGAAAAGTTGAAGTATTTGCATATTACGAAGCTTTAGGTGAGGAAAGGAGAGGTCAAATGTTTGGAAGAAAAAGAGGAGCCGCGGCGGTTTTGATGGCAGCTCTGCTGGCGATTCCCGGAGGAGCGACGGCGTTCGCAGCGTCTCCTGCGGCCGGAGATACCCCGGCGGGGAACCCTTTGGCGGCGGGAAGCAGTCTGGTGGCGGCGGATCAGGCCGGGATCTGGGAAGAACAGCTGAAAGCTCACCCTGAATTGAAGGGATTGGACGTGACCTGGCTGGACTTCGGGCCGGATATCGTAGGAGCCAGCATCAACAACACCAATTTGTTCGACAATCCGGAGGGTGTCTTTACCCTTCAGCTTTGGGGAGAGAACGACAGTCCCGTCATCGCCTTCGATAGGGACGGTACGGTGGTGGTAGGACCGGGCTACAATGCCATCGAGGCCTTTCACGAGGGTTTGGCTACGGTGACCAAGTACGGGGAAATGCCGGAGCGTGAGCCCGGAACCATACCCGTTCCGCCCAGCTATCGGTTCGGATGTGTGGACCGGAACGGCCGGGAGGTGATTCCGCTGGACCGGTACTCCGCGATCGGGACTTTCAGCGAAGGGCTGGCCGCGGTAATGGAGGGAAAGGGCAGCCGCTTTGGCTACGTGGACAAAACCGGGAAAGAGATCATTGCTCCCGTTTATCAAAGTGCCAAAGCCTTCGCCGACGGTCTGGCACCCGTCCAGGACCCCGTTACGCAGAAATGGGGATACATCGATTCCAAAGGAACGGTAAAAATACCTTTTAAATACGAGAAGGCGGATTCCTTCAGCGAGGGACTAGCCCGGGTTTGCGCCAATGGAAAATCCGGATATGTGGATCCCTCCGGAACGCTGGTGATTCCTATGGAATGGCCGGTGAACTACAATGAGGAAACGGCGGCCTTTCACGAGGGTCTGGCGGCGGTCGTGGGGGAGGATGGAAATTACGGTTACATCGATCCCCACGGGAAGCTGGTCATCGATACGAAGTTCTATGACGCCGGAGTGTTCGACGGCGGGATCGCGGTGTGTTCCGTCCTCACCGGGGGACCGCAGACCGGAGGAACCGCGGTGATCGATCGAACGGGACGCCGAATCGCGGCGCTTTCCTATTCCCAGTTCGCGGGGGAGCGGCCGGAGGACGGCATCGTGCGGCTGATGAATTATTATCCGGATGAACGGTTTGGCGCGCTGAATCTGTATGGAACGGAAGTCGTGCCCTTCGTTCTGCCGGAAATGGGCTCCTTCGCGGGAGGCGCCTGCCTGATCAATACCAATTACGGTTCCTCCTCCGTGGGAATTCTCAAGGTCACTCCGGAGATGAAACTGGACGGCGGCAACGCCCTGATCCACGTAGAGCTGAACGGGAAGGAACTGGAGTTTGCGGATACCGACGCGGTGGTGGACAACGGACGGACCCTGGTGCCCATGCGAGCGATCTTTGAGGCCATGGGGGCGGAAATCGGCTGGGACGGAGCCACGCGCACCGTCACCGGAACGAAAAACGGCGTGGAGGTGAAGCTGGTCATCGGCCGGACGGAGGCTCAGATTACCAAAACGGCGGCGGACGGTTCCTCCGATGTAAAAACGCTGGAGCTGGATGTTCCCGGGAAGATCGTGGCGGGACGTACTTTGATTCCGGCGCGGTTCGTGGCGGAAAGCTTCGACGCCAAGGTGGATTGGGACCAGGAGACTAAGACAGTGAGCATCATTGCGAAATAGAGGGGTTTTATGTTCGATATCAGAGAGAATCTAAAAAAACTGCCGGATAAGCCAGGGGTTTATCTCCATAAAGACAGCGAGGGAGAGGTCATCTATGTGGGAAAGGCCATCTCCCTGAAAAACCGGGTGCGGCAGTATTTCCAGTCGCCGGCCAATCTGGCGCCTAAGGTGCGGGCCATGGTATCCCATATCGAGGACTTTGAGTATATCACCACGGATACCGAGATGGAGGCGCTGATTTTAGAGTGCAATCTGATCAAGAAATACATGCCCAAGTACAACGTGTTGCTGCGGGACGACAAGACCTATCCCTATATTAAGGTGACTCTCAACGAGGAATGGCCCCGTCTGGTGAAAACCCGGCGGATTTCCAGCGACGGAGCGAAGTACTTCGGGCCGTATACCGACGTGGGAGCGGTGAACCAGATCCTCGACCTGCTGAATAACATCTATCGTTTGAAACGATGCGGCGCGCGTAAGTTTCCGGAGAATTTCCGGCCTTGCTTGAATTTTCATATCCATCAGTGCCGGGGGATCTGCGCGGGAAACGTGGACCGGCAGGCGTATTTGGCCGATGTCAACCGGGTGGTGGAGTTTCTCCACGGCAAGAACAAGCCTCTTCTGGAATATTTGAATGAGCGCATGGAAACCGCGGCGGAAAGCATGGAGTTTGAGCAGGCGGCGGAATACCGGGACTACATGGCGGCGGTCAAGGCCATTTCGGAAAAGCAGACCGTGGTGCTGGCGGCCACCGGCGACATCGACGTGGTGTTGGTTTCCAGAGGCCAGGCGGCGGCTCACGTAATTGTGTTCTACATCCGCCAGGGAAAGCTGTCGGGACGGGAAACCTTCCATTTGGAGGGCTCCGAAGAGGAAAGGAAGACGGATATCGTTTCGGCGTTTCTGAAGCAGTATTATTCGGGGATGACTTTGGTTCCCAAGGAAATCCTGCTGGACGAGGAGCTGCCGGCGGAGGAGACCGAGCTGCTGGAGGATTGGCTATCTCAGCTGCGGGGCAGCGGAGTCAAGCTGTACAAGCCCCAACGAGGGGACAAGCGGGCTTTTGTGGAGATGGCCAAGCGGGATGTGGTGGAAATGGCCAAGACCTTGGACGAGCGGGCGAGAAACCGTCAGGAACGGCTGTCGGCGATCACGGAAGAGTTCAATCGATTCATCTGTCCGGACCATCCCAAGGACAGCTGGAGGCTGGAGGCCTACGATATTTCCAATACCAACGGGGTGGATTCCGTGGGCGCGATGGTGGTGTTTGAGGATGGCAAGCCTCAGAGAAAGGCCTACCGGCGGTTCAAGATCAAAACCATCGAAGGGCCCAACGATTACGGCAGTTTGCAGGAGGTGCTGTATCGAAGAATGAAGCGGGCCCAGATGGGGGATCCGGGGTTTTCCAAGCTGCCGGATCTGCTGCTGATGGATGGCGGAAAAAATCAGGTGGCGGTGGTGAAGCAGGTGCTTTCCGCCATGAAGATCGACGTGCCGGTGGCGGGCATGGTCAAGGACGATCATCACCGAACGAGGGGACTGGTGTATGAGGAACGAGAGCTGGATCTCAAAACCAATCCGGTGCTGTTCAAGTATTTAGGAACGATTCAGGAGGAAGTGCATCGCTTCGCCATCGAGTACCACAGAGGTCTCCGAAACCGCACGCTGAAAAAGTCCGTTCTGGATGACATCGAGGGAATCGGTGAGAAACGCAAGACCGCGCTGCTGTCACATTTCGGCAGTATCGAAGCAATTCAAGCGGCGGAGGTGGACGATCTCTGCCGCGTTCCGGGGATGACCCGGCCCGTGGCGGAAAAGATCAAAAAACATTTGCATAATTCGTTTGTGAAATAGCAAGGATAATGGTATAGTATGGTTAAG
>CAUHLX010000128.1 GCA_959606705.1 uncultured Bacillota bacterium
TATTCAGCAGGTTGGTCACCGCTGCCTCGTAAGTGGTTCCCTTTACATCGGTGGGCACTGTCGGAGTGGTTTCGGCGGCAAATACGGTGGTAAATGCGCTGAACACCAAAACGAGTGCCAAGACGTAAGATAATGCTTTTCTCATTTTTCTTTTCCCCTTTCGTATGTAACTCTTTACTACTGATTTGACATTGACATACTTCGACAGATTCAACGTCATGAAAATTATATCGCCTGGGAAAAAGGATTACAAGGAAGTAATGGGAATTGCGTTGAAACTTAAAGATTTCGTAATAATTTGCAGCAAGAGATGTAAGAAATGGATTGAGCAAAAGCAGATGGGAACACGAGGACAGCAAAAGACAGGACCGAACGTCTGAATTTCGTATCTAAAACAAAATTTCACCATGTATTTAAATGTTCAGAATATATGCTATAATTTAGACGGGGGTGATTCTAATCGAATATTTGGCGCACATCAGTGGAGATAAGATACGGAAGCAAACCATTCCGGAGCATTTAAATGGTACGGCGGAGCTTGCTCAAACCTTTGCAGAGGTTTTTGGCTGCAAAGAATGGGGGTATGGGTGCGGCCTTTTGCACGATATCGGGAAGTATTCTGAGAAATTTCAAATGCGTTTGCAGGGAGGGGCGATTACGGACCACGCTACGGCGGGAGCAAAAGAGTTGTTTGCAAAGAAGAATTATATTGGTGCTTATTGTATTTCCGGCCATCATTCGGGGCTTTTGGACGGTGGAGGGCCTGCGGATGCCGGCGGCGCAGCAACCTTGATGGGGCGCATGGAGAAAGAAGTAGAGGATTATCGTGCCTTTCAGTCCGAAGTGCGGATTCCGGAGTTTCCATTTCCGATTCCATTAAAAGCGCAGGGTGCGGGCGGATTCAGCCTGTCTTTTTTTATACGGATGCTGTTTTCCTGCCTGGTAGATGCGGATTATTTGGATACGGAAGCGTTTATGCGGGAGGAACGTGTTTCAAGAGGTGGCTTTGATTCCACGGATGTTTTATATGAACGGCTATTCTGCCATATAGAAGCTTGGCTTAAGAATGAAGACAGGAATACGATAAGTGGAAGACGAACGGAAATTCTAAAGGCATGTATGAAAGCAGGGGAACGCAGCCAGGGCCTTTTTCGATTAACGGTTCCCACCGGAGGCGGGAAAACCATTTCTTCTCTTGCGTTTGCACTGCGGCATGCAAAGGAACATGGGTTAAAAAGGGTAATTTATGTAATTCCATATACATCCATAATAGAACAAAATTCCCAAATATTTAAAGGGATTTTGGGCGCACGTAATGTGCTGGAGGATCACAGCAATGTGATGATGGAGAATTCCGAAGAGCTGATGCGGGCACAGCTGGCGACAGAAAACTGGGATTGTCCGGTTGTGGTAACAACGAATGTTCAGTTTTTTGAATCATTGTTTGCCAGTAAAACGTCGAAGTGTCGTAAACTGCATAATATTGCCGGGAGTGTGATTATTTTTGATGAGGTACAGATGCTTCCTGTCAATTATTTAAAACCATGTATTCGAGCAGTCAGCGAATTGGTAGGCAATTATCACTGTACGGCGGTGCTTTGTACGGCAACACAGCCTTCTCTGGAGCCGTTTTTCTCTTCGGAGATGAAAGCGGTGGAGCTTTGCCCGGATGTGAAGGGACAGTATGAGTTTTTCAGGCGTACTTCGATTAAAAATGCCGGAGTTCTGTCAGAAACAGATCTAGTAGGGCGTTTGAAGGAACAGCAGCAAGTCCTTTGCATTTTAAACAGCAGAAAACGGGTTCAAAGGGTGTATGATGCATTGGAGGGGGAGCAGAAGCAGGAGGTCTTTCATTTATCCACGTTCCTGTATCCGCGGCATCGAAATCGTCTACTGCGCCAAATCAGAGAGCGTTTAAAAAAGGGTTTGCCGGTTCGCTTGATTGCAACCAGTCTCGTGGAAGCTGGAGTGGATGTTGATTTTCGGTCGGTATACCGGGAACTGGCGGGTGTGGATTCCTTGATTCAGTCAGCAGGAAGATGCAACCGGGAGGGACGGAGGCGGTCGGAGGAGTGTGAGACCATATTCTTCACCCTGGAGCAGGATGACATTCACCTCCCTCAAGCACTGGATCTGCCGATCAAGGTGGCGGCGCAGGTGGCTGAGCTGTATGAGGACATTAGTGCTCCGGAGGCAATTGCTGAATATTTTAATCGGCTTTATCATTTTAAGGGGGAGGGGCTTGACGCGAAGAACATTGTGGGACAATTCGAGGATGGAACAAGGTCCTGGCTCTTTCCGTTTGCCACTGTGTCCAGGGAGTTTAAACTGATAGAAAGTGATACAAAGGCCATTCTAATCGATTTGGAGCCGGAGGCACAGGAGATCGCTGCGCGAATTCGACGGGGAGAATGCTCCAGACAGCTTGTCAGGGATGCGGGCCAGTATTGTGTAAATGTGTACGACAATGATTTCGAAAAGATGAACGGAGCCGGAATGCTGGAGGCAATTGATTTGAATTTCTATGTTTTATGTGACAAAGATCAGTATACGGAGGGAAAAGGTCTGGAAGTTCGGGCTGAACGAGGGCAGGCTGTCTTCTTTTAATCCGCTGTTCTAAACAAGTGATCAGAGAGGAGGGAACACGATGAGTCATGGAGTGAAAATTCGGGTTTGGGGGGATTATGCCCTCTTTTCCAGGCCGGAGATGAAGGTGGAACGGTGCAGTTATGACATGATGACGCCGTCAGCCGCGCGCGGTATTTTAGAGGCGATCTACTGGCATCCGGGTATGCGCTGGGTAATTGACAAAATTTTTGTAAGAAATCCCATTCGGTTTACCAGTGTCAGGAGAAATGAGGTGAAGAGTAAGCTTATGGCGGGGAATGTTCTGACGGTAATGAACGGAGGAGAGAAGCCGCTTTACATCAGCAGCAAGGAAGATATTGTGCAAAGGGCGTCCATTCTACTGCGAGATGTGGATTACGTGGTGGAGGCGCATTTTGAAATGACAGATCAGGCAAGTGCCGGTGACAACCCGGGGAAATTCAAGGATATCGTAATGCGGCGGCTGCGGAAGGGAGAATGCTACCATATGCCGTATTTCGGATGCCGGGAATTTCCGGCAAATTTTGAGCTGTTTGAGAAAGCGGACATTGTGTCGCCGTATGAAGGGGAAATGAAAGACCTGGGTTACATGCTGTATGATTTTGATTATTCGAATCCGGAATCCATAGAACCTATGTTTTTCAGGGCGGTATTGAAAGATGGGGTGCTTGATGTGAGGGATTGCGAGGTGATTCGATGATCCTGCAGGCGTTGGTAGAATATTATGAGACGTTGGAAAAGAGCGGGAAGGTTACCCGTCCGGGCTGGTGCGCCGCAAAAGTGGGATATGCATTGGAACTTGGGGAGGACGGGGCGCTGCGCAGGGTGATACCGCTGAAAATTGAGAAGCAAAAGGGAAAGAAGACCGTGTGGGAGCCGCAGGTTTTAAAAGTGCCGGAAATGGTGACCCGATCATCGGGAGAGACGGCCAATTTCCTTTGTGACCATTCGGGATATTTCCTGGGGATTGACAATAAAGGAAAACCGGAAAGGTCGAAGAGATGCTTCCAAAGTGCGAAGAAAAAACATTTGGAGATTTTGGAGGGGACGGAATCCAAAGAAGGACAAGCCATTCGCCGGTACTTCGAAACGTGGGACCCAGATACGGCGGGGGAAAATCCCGTTGTGTCAGAGGTGCTGGACGAGTTGATCGCAGGGTCAAATCTTGTTTTCTGGGTGAATGGCCATTATGCGCAGGAGACAGAGGAACTGACGAAGTTATGGGCGAGTTACCGGGAGCGGAAGACGGACGGCCCCACAGGGATTTGCCTGGTGACCGGTCAGAAAACGGAGATTGCCAGAATACATGGGAACATTAAGGGTGTTCCGGGGGCACAGTCCAGTGGGGCTTCGTTGGTATCCTTTAATGCGCCGGCGTTCGAATCTTACGGAAAAGAGCAGAGCTTTAACGCGCCGGTTGGGACCTATGCGGTGTACGCATATATGACGGCGCTGAATCATCTGCTGGCGGACAAGGAGCATGTCACGGCCGTGGGTGATACGATGGTTGTTTACTGGTCGGAGGATGGGTCGGACGAGTATCAGAATGTATTTTCCGTTATGATGGAACCGACCATGGACAATTACAAAGTGGTGGATGGTCTGCTTAAAAATTTGGCGTCAGGATGGACGGTGAATGTACCTGGCGTGGAGCGCCGCATTTCACCGGATCAGAAGTTTTATATTCTGGGACTGGCTCCCAATGCGGCCAGACTGGCTGTCCGCTTCTTTTATCAGGACAGCTTCGGGAATATTTTAATGAATATTAAGGCGCATTATGACCGGATGGAGATTATAAGACCTGCAAAAACCCAGTTGCGGTATCTGGGAATCAATCGGATGCTTGAGGAGACCGTGAATAAAAAGTCCCGAGACAAGAAACCGCTGCCTAATCTGGCGGGTGCCGTATACCGGGCGATGATATCCGGAGAGCGTTATCCCAATGCGCTGTACCAGACGGTTCTCGGCAGGATCCGGGCGGAACAGGATAATAAGGAGAAAGGAATTTATAAGGTCACAATGGGGAGAGCGGCAATAATAAAGGCGTTTTTCTTGAGAAACGGAAATTACGGTAAGGAGGAGATTACGATGGCACTCAATGAGAACAGTGAAAACACGGCATATTTATTGGGACGGGAATTTGCAGTACTAGAGGCGATTCAGGAGGATGCGAATCCGGGAATCAATGCTACAATCAAAGACCGGTATTTCAATGCGGCCTGTGCCGCGCCGGCATCCATTTTTCCAATTTTATTTAAGTTGAAGAATAGTCACATTAGGAAGTTGAACAGTAAAAGCAAAGAAGTGTATTATGAAAAAATGCTGGGACAATTGCAAGATAAAATTTTTGTAGCGGACGGCGTGGATGGCGCATATCCCAAAAGATTGTCTTTAGAGGAACAGGGAATGTTCATTCTTGGATATTATCATCAAACGCAGAAGCGATATGAGAAGAAAGTAAAGGAGGAGAATTAAAATGGGGGAAGCAATTAAGAACAGGTACGAGTTTGTCATTTTGTTTGATGTGGAGAACGGAAATCCTAACGGAGATCCCGATGCGGGAAATCTTCCGCGAATTGATCCGGAAAGCGGATATGGAATTGTCACAGATGTGTGCCTCAAACGAAAAATCCGCAATTATGTGGAAACCGTGAAGGAAGGTGCGACGGGCTACCAGATTTATATCAAAGAGTCCGTTCCGTTGAACCGTAGTGATAACACGGCCTATGAAGCTCTGAATACCAACGATAAGGATATTAAGGAGCTAAAGAAGAAGGATCCTGATGTAGACATAAAAATTCGGGATTTCATGTGTAAAAACTTCTTTGATATCCGCACCTTCGGGGCAGTTATGACGACCTTTGTTAAGGCGGCGCTGAACTGTGGTCAGGTCCGTGGGCCTGTGCAGTTGGGATTTGCAAGAAGCATCGACCCGGTTGTAAGCCAGGAGGTGACGATAACCCGTGTGGCTATTACTACGGAGAAGGATGCGGAAAACAAGAGCACGGAGATGGGACGCAA
This sequence comes from uncultured Bacillota bacterium, assembly GCA_959606705.1. Taxonomy (GTDB): domain Bacteria; phylum Bacillota; class Clostridia; order Peptostreptococcales; family Anaerovoracaceae; genus CAUHLX01. The sequence goes on from CAUHLX010000128.1 coordinate 5,629, forward strand.
GAGCATTATCCCCTATGCACTTTACCGGGCGGAGGGATATATTTCTGCGAATCTAGCCAGAAAAGTGACCGGATTTTCAGAGGAGGATCTGGAGCTTTTGTGGGAGGCCATCCTTAACATGTTTGAGATTGATCACTCTGCCGCGCGAGGGAAAATGGCGGTTCGGGAGCTGATTATTTTTAAGCATAGCAAGGAGCTTGGGGATTGTCCGGCCTACAAACTGTTCGATAGCATCGAAGTCGCGAAGAACGATGGGGTGGTATATCCCAGAGCGTATCAGGATTATTCAGTGACGATCCACAAAGAACAGATTCCGGATTCCGTGGAAGTTTTAAGAAAAGTATGATGGAATACATGGAGGATGATTATTTGCTGCTCTCAGGAATTCAGCATTTTGCGTTCTGCAGGAGACAGTGGGCTCTCATTCATATAGAGCAGCAATGGGCGGACAATGAACGGACAATTGCAGGAGAATTGCTCCATAAAAACGCCCATGATCCTTATTTTTTGGAAACGAGGAAGGGGCTTATTGTAAGCAGAGCTATGCCGGTGGCTTCGCGAAAGATGGGGGTTACCGGAGAGTGTGACATCGTGGAATTCATTCAGTCTTCGGATGGAATCAAGCTGCATGGACATAGAGGGCTTTATCAGGCTTATCCAATTGAATATAAGAAGGGAAGGCCAAAGGATACACAGATTGATATTTTGCAGCTAACCGCACAGGCGATGTGTTTGGAAGAGATGCTCTCTACGGAGATAAAAGAAGGGGCGATCTTCTATGGAGAAACGCGTCGCCGGGAACCTGTTGTGTTGACGGATGAATTGCGTGAGCAGGTGTCTGCTTATTTTAAAGAAATGCACCAGCTTTATGACAGAAGGTATACGCCAAAGGTAAGATGGTCGCGGGGATGCAGTGCCTGTTCACTAAGGAACAGTTGTATGCCAAGACTGGGAAAGACTGACTCTGTTGGGGAATATATTCACAGGACCATAACGGAGGAGCATCAATGAAAAAACTGCTGAATACTTTATATGTCACGTCGTAGGATAGTTATCTTTCTCTGGACGGGGAGAATGTGGTGATTCACGAGAATGGCCAGGAAATCGGACGAGTTCCCCTGCATAATTTAGAGGGGATTGTTTCCTTTGGTTATCGAGGGGTCAGCCCGGCTTTGATGGGCGGATGCGCAAGCAGAGATATTTCTTTGAGTTTCGTTACGCCACAGGGAAAGTTTTTGGCAAGGGTGACCGGAGGCATTCGAGGCAATGTTATCTTGAGAAAGCGGCAATATCAGGTTTCTGAAGATGAGGCTGTTTCTTTAGGAATCGCTAGAAACTGTATACTGGGGAAGGTATATAATTCGCGGTGGATTTTAGAACGGGCGACGAGAGATCACAGCCTTCAGGTGGATGTGGAGAAGTTGAAACAAGCATCCGCATTTTTACAGAACTCATTAGGAAGCATAGAGGAATGTACGGATATGGCTCAGCTAAGGGGTTTTGAAGGCGAGGCAGCCAAGGTTTATTTCAGTATGTTTGATGAGTTGATCCTTCAGCAGAAGAAAGACTTTGCGTTTGCCGGAAGGAATAAGAGACCGCCGGAAGATAATGTGAATGCATTGCTGTCTTTTGTATATACGCTGCTTACGAACATGAACGCTTCCGCATTGGAGATGGTCGGTTTAGATCCGTATGTGGGGTTCATGCATACGGATCGACCGGGGCGAACGTCACTGGCGCTGGATCTGATGGAGGAATTACGGCCGGTGCTTGCGGATCGTTTTGTCTTAACCCTGATTAATCGGAAGATGGTAACGGGAAAGGATTTTTCTCAAAAAGAAGATGGAGCAGTTTTGCTTCGTGATAAAGCCAGAAAGAATTTATTGATGGAATGGCAAAACAAAAAGACTGAAGTGATCACCCATCCATACCTCGGAGAAAAAGTAGAGTGGGGGATGATTCCATATGCGCAGGCTATGCTTTTGGCTAGATATCTTCGGGGAGACTTGGATGAATACCCACCATTTTTCTGGAAATAGGAGGTTGGGATGCTGGTACTGATTACTTATGATGTAAGTACGGAAACGGCGGACGGAAAAACGAGACTGAGGAAGGTTGCGAAACAATGTGTAAACTACGGAACTAGGGTTCAGAATTCAGTCTTTGAGTTTGTCTTGGATCCCGGACAATGCTTGCGATTAAAGGCAATTTTAACAGGGATTATTGATGAGAGTGTGGATAGCCTTCGCTTTTACTATCTTGGAAATGAGAAGAA
>CAUHLX010000129.1 GCA_959606705.1 uncultured Bacillota bacterium
AAAGACGGATATCAGGACACGAGAACCTTTACCAAAGCCGAGTCCATTGCGATTCTGAAGGATTCCATTCCCGCGCTGTTCATGCCGATCATGATTATCGGCGGCATTCGCTGCGGAATCTTCACTCCCACGGAAGCGGGGGCTTTCGCCGTGGTCTACGCCATTCTGGTATCGATGTTTTACTATAAGGAATTGAATTTCAACGGTTTGCTGGACGTATTCGTGGAGGGAGCCAAGAGCACGGGAATCGTCATGCTGATCGTGGCTACGGCTACCGGCGTAGGCTGGCTCATCACCGTGGCGCAGATCCCGGTGAAGATCGTAGCCCTTCTGGGACCCCTCGTGGCGCATCCGGTCATTCTGCTTCTGGCCATCAACCTGTTCCTGTTCATCATGGGCATGGTGATGGACCTGACGCCCAACCTGCTGATCTTCGGGCCCATTCTGTTCCCGGTGATCATCGCCGCGGGCATCGATCCCATTTTCTTCGGAGTGATCATGGTGCTGAATCTGACCATCGGATTGATTACCCCTCCGGTGGGAACCATTCTCTATTTGGGCTGCAGCATCGGCAACACCACGTTCCCCAAGGTGGTTCGAGGGATCCTGCCCTTCCTGCTGACGGAGATCATCACACTGCTGGTGTTCACGCTGGTGCCCTCCATTATCACGATTCCGGTCGGATTCCTGTCGTAAGGGGAGGGACGCCATGCTGGCTATTCGAAAGGTTCAAAACGCGCCGGGAGTTTGCTTCGAAGAGCTCCCGGTGCCTGAAATTACCGAGGATGAGGTCTTGGTGCGCATCCTCAAGACCGCACTGTGCAAATCCGATTTGGACGTGGTAAACCATACGCCGTCCTTTGCGGAAAGCGGCGTGCCGTTGCCATTTACCTTAGGGCACGAATTCTGCGGCGAAGTGGTTTCCGTGGGACGCCGGGCGGCAGGCCTGGGCTTTGTCCCGGGGGATCACCTGGCGGGAGAAACCCACGTGCCTTGCGGGGTCTGCAAACCCTGCCGCACGGGATATTCCCACATCTGCCCTGATATGAAGCTGATCGGCAGAACCGTGGACGGCTGTTTCGCGGAGTATATGGCGGTGCCGGCGGCCGCTGCCATTCCCGTGCCAAAGAGCATTCCCGCGGAGTGGGCCGCCTTGTTCGAGCCTTTGGGCGTAGCGGTCCACGCGGTTGAAAAGGCTCAGGTCTGTGAAAAGCACGTGATGATCCTGGGAACGGGAACCATCGGCAGCATGGCGCTGGAATGCGCGAAGCTGCTGGGGGCCGCCAGCGTCACCGTAGTCAGTCGACAGGCGGAAAAGCTGGCGCGGGCCAAGGAATTGGGAGCGGATCATGTGATCGACAGCAGTTCCCAGGACCCGGCTCAAATGGTCATGGAGATCACTCACGGAGAGGGGATGGACCGCGTCATTGAAATGAGCGGCACTGATCGGCTGCTCAACTTGGCGGTGGACAGCACCGCCATCGGCGGCCGGGTGGTCTGTGTAGGAGTTTACAACCAGCCGGTGGAGCTGCCCCGATTTACCCCTCGGATCATGTATCGTGAGATCGAGCTGACGGGGATCTTCGGCCGGAAGCTGTACGATACCTGGTATACGGCGCTGGATCTGGTTTCCTCCGGGAGATTGAATCTCCAAAAGTATGTGGGTCTGCGTCTGCCTCTGCGGGAGTTTGAGACAGGGGTGGAACAGTTTTCACAGATTTTCGGCAGAGTGATCTACACTCCGTAACCATGGAAAAACAGGAGGAATTATGGGAAAGTTTAAAGTAGTCATCACGGATCGGGAGTATGAATCCATCGATAACGAACTCCGTATTTTGAATGAAATCGGCGCCGAGGTCTATGATTATCAGGTTCGGGACGAACAGGAGGTCATCGACGTGGCGCGGGACTGCGATGGTTTGATCGTGCAGTACGCCAAGGTGTCCCGGGAGATCATCGCTTCCCTGGAACGCTGCAAGGTGATCGCGCGCTATGCCACAGGTGTGGACGGCATCGACATCGAAGCCGCCACCGGGCGGGAAATCTGCGTGACCAATGTAAACGATTACTGCCGTGACGAGGTGTCCACTCACGCACTGACGCTCCTGTTGGAGCTCTCTCGGAAGATTCGGGCATTCTCCGGCGCCACGGCGGCCGGGAAGTGGTATCAGCTGGGGATTTCGGTGGAGAGCTTGAAAGACAGCGTGGTGGGGGTGATCAGCTTCGGCAAGATCGCCCGGGCCTATATCGAAAAGCTGAAACCTCTCTGTGATCACATCTGGGTGTTCGACCAGTATGTGGATCCGCAGGCGATTTTGGACTTTGGAGCGATTCCCAAATCCTTTGAAGAACTGATTGCGGGCGCGGATTATATCTCCATTCACGCGCCGCTGACGAATGAGACACGGCACATGTTCGGAAAAGAGGTGTTCCGCGCCATGAAAAATACCGCCTCCATTGTGAATGTGGCGCGGGGCGGCCTGGTCTGCGAGGAAGATTTGCTTTGGGCGCTGGAGCGGGGTGAAATCGCAGGAGCGGCACTGGACGTGCTGGAATCCTAGCCTCCAAGCGCCGAAAACCCTCTGCTTCACATGGATCAGGTGATCGTTACGCCGCACACAGCCTGGTATTCCAACGCGTCGCAGGCACGGCTCCAGTCTACGGTCGCGCGGGATGTGGCTGCGGTACTCTGCGGAAGAGCACCGGAAAATCTTGTGAATCGAGAGCTGGCGCGGCTTTTCAGAGACGGCGAGTAATTTGATACCATGGAAAAAAGTGAAAACCCATCAGCGAATTGAGCCGATGGGTTTTCGTTATAAGGATAAACATGAAAAAGGCTTTGATGTGTGCTCAGCGCATGGCTAGCGTAACTTCGCCGGAGGCTGCCAGCTCTCCGTGATCGTAGACCTGGGAGGAACAGGTTACCACCGCTTTTTCCTTCTTTTCCAAAGCGATGGAGGCACGAATCTCGATGGTGTCTCCCGGCTGAATTTTGCGGATGAACTTCACCTTGTCGATGCCGATGAACAACGGCGTGGTTCCCCGATAGCGGTCCATGGAGAGCAGGAGAATATCCGACGCCTGAGCCATGCATTCCGTGGTATAAACTCCCGGCAGCACCGGATCATCCGGGAAATGTCCCCGGAAGATGTCTCTGGCGGGGTCCACGTAGAACGTCGCCGTGATTTCTTTTTCCGGAATCATGGCGGTCACCTGATCGATCAGGAGCATGGGATCCCGATGAGGAATGATCTCCTTGATCTCCGCCTGGTTCAACTGAATTGTTTCCATAATAACCTCCTGAAATAAAAAAGTGTGCAATGGAAAATCCTGAATAAATCTTTTGCAAGCAATCATAATAAGTAGATACGCATAAATCATGCCAACCACTTTGAACCGTGAAAATAAGCTGGAGGATTAAGAGATCGGCGATTTCCCTTGTTTTTGAAAGCTTTGATTTGATGCAGGTCCGCATCGACGATCAAAAAAGCATCAAAAGAAATCATCCTCACACAATATTTTTGTCGAAATTCTTATGATATACTAAAGAAAGACGACGGACCGGATATATTAATAAAGCTTAAGAGGGAGGCAGTCTGGATGGAGTACAATCTTAAACTGGAAAAAATGTTTCGTGAAGTGATCATCAACAGTCCGAATGGGATATTGGTAACGGACAAGGACGAGCGGATCAAGTACATGAATGATTCCATCGGATCGTTTTGGAATATTTCCGTCGATGAGGCGATGGGAAAATCCTTGACGGAGATTCGTCCCGAATTGACTGCACTTGAAAGCGATGATTCCGGCGTGCGGGATGTGGAGATCGACGGCCACTATTATTATATTCTCTTCTTTCATATCGTGGAGACCGACGGGGCCGTAGACAACGTATTCTTGGTATTGAATATCTACGAAAGCAAGCTTTTAAAATCCGAGCTGGTCCACCAGAAAAGACTGGCTACCGAATTGGAAGAAATTCTGGAGGGCTCCTATGATGGGATTCTGGTTACGGACCCGGAAGGAAAGATATTATATGTGAACAGCTCCTATGAGCGGGTGGCGGAAATCAAGAAAGAGGACATGAAGGGCAAGAGCATGAGAGACCTGATGAATCCCGTGTGGATGCCCAATGCCGTTTCTTATGTGGTAATGGAACAGAAGCAGACGGTTTCCAAACGCCAGATCACCAAGTCCGGACGTAATATCATCGTAACGGGCAAGCCGATTTTCGATAAGAAGGGCGCGGTGAAAAAAATAGTCATCAACGCCCGGGATATTACGGAGATCTACCAGCTGCGGGAAGAGCTGATCAAATCGCAGAAGATGGGAAAAATGTACATGGACAGCTATAATGATTTGTCTGAAGAGCATAACGACAAGGATTCACGGAATCTGCTGGCGGTAAGCAAGCAGATGCAGGAGGTTTTGGCTTTGGCCGAGAAGGTGGCGAACTTTCAGGCCACGGTGCTGATACTGGGAGAATCCGGCGTGGGCAAGGAAGAGGTGGCGAAGTACATCCATCGGAACAGCATTCGCAAGGACAAGCCGTTTATGACCATCAATTGCGGAGCGATCCCCTCCAATCTGCTGGAGTCCGAGCTGTTCGGCTATGAAAAAGGCGCGTTTACCGGCGCGGGTCAGTACGGAAAGGAAGGACTGCTGGAAGCGGCGGATGGGGGCGTGGCCTTTCTGGACGAAATCGGTGAGACGCCGCTGGACTTTCAGGTGAAGCTCCTGCGATTCATGGAGACCAAGGAAATCCGGCGGGTAGGTGCGGTGAATGGAAAGACCATCGACGTTCGAATCGTGGCGGCCACCAACCGGGACCTGGAGGCCATGGTGGAGGAAGGGACGTTCCGGGAAGATTTGTTTTACCGTTTGAACGTGGTGAAAATCAACGTGCCCCCGCTGAGAAAACGAAAGGACGACATCGCGCCTCTGGCCATCTTCTTCCTGAGCCAGTTCAATAAAAAATACGGTCAGAACAAAATCCTCACTTATGATGTGATCAAGGAATTCGCCAAGTATCCTTGGCCGGGAAACGTGCGCCAGCTGAAAAACGTGATCGAAAACATGGTGGTGGTCAGCAACAACGAATACCTCCAGACCGACGACCTGCCCTGGGAACGGGAGATGGCGGTGAGCCCCAACCGAAAAATCGTTCAAAATGTGTTTGAGAGCGAGGAGATTTCCCTGATCGAGGCCACGGAGCTATTGGAAAAGATGATGCTGGAGAGAGCCATTGAAACCTGTAAAACCACCAGGGAAATCGCAGATAAACTGAAGGTCAACCAATCGACGATCGTTCGAAAAATGCAGAAATACGGATTGAAAATATGACGGTTCGGTCTCGGACCGCTTTGAGAAAAGCCGAAGCCATACGGAAATGGCCCTCGGCTTTTTTGTTTTCTCTCGGGGAAAAATTATTTTTTTTGCAGAGGGTTTGACGGATAGAATGGCACATATCTTGCATTAATATTTTGGAGATAAAAACATTGAATTTCGGGAAGGAACAAGGAGGATTTGAAATGGCATTAATGACAGGAGCGGAGTACGTCGAAAGCTTGCGCAAGCTGAACACCAGGGTGTACATGTTCGGAGAACCCATTGAAAACTGGGTGGATCATCCCATGATCCGTCCTTCCATCAACTGTGTGGCCATGACCTATGATCTGGCTCACGATCCCCAATACGCGGATCTGATGACCGCCAAGTCAAGCTTGACCGGCAAGACCGTCAATCGCTTTGCACATCTGCATCAAAGCACGGAGGATCTGATCAAGAAGGTAAAGATGCAGAGGCTGCTGGGTCAGAAAACGGCTTCCTGTTTTCAGCGGTGCGTGGGAATGGACGCCATCAACGCGGTGTACTCCACCACCTATGAGACCGATCAGAAGTACGGGACCAGCTATCACGACAATTTCAAGAAGTATCTGGAATACATACAGGAAAACGACCTGGTGGTGGACGGCGCTATGACCGATCCCAAGGGGGATCGGGGCAAATCGCCGTCTCAGCAGACGGATCCCGACCTGTTTGTGCGGGTGGTGGAACGGAGGAAAGACGGAATCGTGGTGAAGGGAGCCAAGTGCCACCAGACCGGTTCCATCAATTCCCACGAGCACTTGATCATGCCCACCATCGCCATGAAGGAGGAGGATCGAGCCTATGCGGTGTCCTTCGCGGTACCCACCGACGCGGAAGGTCTGTACATGATCTACGGCCGCCAGTCCTGCGACACCAGGAAGCTGGAAGAGGGTGCGGACGTGGACTTGGGGAACAAGCGGTTCGGAGGCCAGGAGGCTCTGGTGGTGTTCGATAACGTCTTCATCCCCAACGAGCGGATCTTCCTGTGCGGCGAGTACGACTTTGCGGGGATGATGGTGGAACGGTTCGCAGGCTACCACCGTCAGAGCTACGGCGGCTGCAAGGTAGGCGTGGGGGACGTGGTGATCGGAGCGGCGGCTCTGGCGGCGGAATACAATGGGGCGGACAAGGCGTCTCATGTGAAGGATAAGCTGATCGAGATGACCCATTTGAACGAAACCCTATACTGCTGCGGAATCGCCTGCTCCGCGGAGGGCCATGCCACGAAGGCGGGGAATTACCAGATCGATCTGCTGCTGGCCAACGTGTGCAAGCAGAACGTGACCCGCTTCCCCTACGAGATCGTGCGTTTGGCGGAGGATATCGCGGGGGGCCTGATGGTGACCATGCCCTCGGAGAAGGATTTCAAATCGGACCTGAAGGTGGGAAGAAACGGAGAGACGATCGGGGAGATCTGCAATAAGTATTACGCGGCGCGGGAAGGGGTGAAAACGGAGGACCGCATGAGAGTCCTGCGTTTCCTGGAAAATATCTGCCTGGGAGCGGCGGCAGTGGGTTATCGGACGGAATCCATGCACGGAGCAGGTTCTCCGCAGGCTCAGCGGATCATGATCGCGCGTCAGGGCAACATCGAAGGAAAGAAACAGCTGGCCAAAGACATCGCCGGAATTAACTAAGGAGGAAACCATGGAGAAAGCCAAAAAGCAGGTCTTATTTGAAATAAAGGAGGGAATCGGATTTCTTTCCGTGAACCGCCCGGAAGCGCTGAATGCGCTGAATCGTCCCATCGTGGACGAAATGGAGGCCATATTGGACCGTGTGGCGGAGGACTCATCGGTTCGGGTGCTCATTGTCGGCGGAACGGAACATTTCGCAGCAGGAGCGGATATCAAACAGATGGCGGAATGCGATCCCGAAGGGGCGAGGGCCTTTGCCTTTAACTCCTGTTACAATAAGCTGGAGAACTTAAACATCCCCACCATTGCGGCCATTGACGGCTATGCTCTGGGAGGGGGACTGGAGCTGGCGCTATGCTGTGACATGAGGATCGCGGCGGCTTCGGCGAAGCTGGGATTGCCGGAAACCGGGCTGGGGATCATGCCGGGAGCGGGAGGGACGATTCGCCTTCCTCGTCTGGTGGGGTACTCCAAGGCCTGCGAATTGATTCTGCTGGCCAAGCGGATCGGAGCGGAAGAGGCGGAACGCATCGGTTTGGTGAATGCGGTGGTTCCTTCGGAGGAGCTGATGGCTGCGGCTGAGAAGTGGGCGAAGAAGCTGGCTCTGGGAGCACCGGTCGCGCTGGCCGCCGCCAAGGAGACAATGCGTAAGGGACTGACCTTCTCCACCATCGGCGAAGGAATCGATTGTGAAGCAGAGGCTTGGGCCGGCCTATTTGCCACGACGGACCAAAAGGAAGGCATGCGGGCCTTTATGGAGAAACGCAAGCCATCGTTTGAAGGAAAATAACGAAGTAAAAAACAGTGGAAGACCACACTGCATATTTCAAGGATCTACTTAAAAAGACGAGCCTCTCCTTCATCAGGATATT
>CAUHLX010000130.1 GCA_959606705.1 uncultured Bacillota bacterium
TGCGGAGCGGAAAACGTATTTTTAGATGAAGGCTTCGATTCGGACACCGGAGAGCGGTACTACGAGTGTTCGGACACCGGGTTTTGCAGAAAGAGAAGGGAAGGGAGTCAGCGATGAGGAGGGAGGACAGTCCGATGATTTTGGAGGAACCGGTTCTGCGAGTGGAGCACCTGACCGTGCGTTACGGAAAGACTTGTGATTATTGTTTGGGAGGTGGGGAACTGGTGAAAAACACCTGCCCTCACTGCAAATCGGTTTGGGCGGCCAACGATGTTTGCGTGGAGCTGTATCCGGGAGAAATTCTGGGGGTGGTAGGAGAGTCGGGCTCCGGAAAATCCACCCTGATGAAAAGCCTGTATTTCGACTTTCCGGTGACGGAGGGCGAAGGCTATTTGAAAAGTTTTGAGGAAGGCCGGGAAGAAATCTTTTCACAAAGCATGCGGCAGAAAAAATACATCAAGAACCATCTCATGGGGATGGTCTATCAGAATCCGGTTATGGGACTGCGTATGAACTATTCCAGCGCGGGGAACATTGCGGAAAAGCTGATCGCGGCCGGACAGCGGAATTTTTCGGTCATGAACGAAAGGGTGGATGAACTGCTGGACGCGGTGGAAATTATGAAGACGAGACGTAAGGAGCCACCCCGGAATTTCAGCGGCGGAATGCAGCAGCGAGTTCAGATTTCCAAGGCGCTGGCCAACCATCCCCAAATCCTGCTGCTGGACGAGGTGACCACGGGGCTGGATCTGTCGGTGCAGGTCCGGGTTCTGGAACTGATCCGCAGGATTCGTCACGATTTCAACGTGTCCATCCTGCTGGTTTCTCACGATTTGGCGGTGATTCGCATGCTGGCGGATCGAACCATCGTCATGCTGGATGGCCGGATCATCGAACGGGGACTGACGGATCAGATTTTAGAGGACCCGCAGCATCCGTACACTCAGAAGCTGGTGCACTCGCTCATTTAATAAGAAGAAGGAGTTGTGATGAGAAAGATAATTAGAAATGGTCGGATCGTTACGGAAAAAGAAGTGCTGTCAAGCCATGCGCTGGTCGCGGCGAACGGACGCTTCGAGGCGATCGTACCCGACGATGAAACGTTTCGTGACGACCTCCGCGACGGCACGGAGGTCATCGATGCGGAGGGAGACATTCTGATGCCGGGAATGATCGATCTTCACTCGGATATGATCGAACAGCTGATTCAGCCTCGTTCCACCGCCTTGATGGACTTTGAAATGGCGCTTTCGGAGGCGGAGCGGCTGCTGACACTGTGCGGGATCACCACGATGTATCACTCCGTTTCCATGTATCGGGACGGGGCTTGGGGAGTCATGGAGATCCGCAAGGCGGCGCAGGTGAAAAAACTGGCAGCGCTGAGTCATCGGCGGAAAGCCCGGGAAAAAGGTCTGCGTCACCGCTTTCACCTGCGTTATGAGATCGATAACACGGAGTGCTTCGGAGAAGTGGAACGGATGCTGGAGGAGGGGCTGGTCGACCTGCTTTCCTTGACGGATCATTCTCCGGGGCAAGGGCAGTACCGCGATCTGGCCGTTTACCGAAAGCATCTGGAAAGCGAGGATCGTCAGCTGGACGAGGGGGAATTCGCGGATCGGCTGAATCGGGAACTGGATAAATCTCGAGTCACCTTCGAGCAGCTGGGCCAACTGGTGGAAACGGCGCGTGCCCATGGGGTGCCCACGGCCAGTCACGACGATGATTCGCTGGAAAAGCTAGGGGTGAACCAGAAGCTGGGAGTCACCATCAGCGAATTTCCCATTACGATGGAGGTGGCCTCGGAGGCGGTAAAGAGGGGGTTTTTTACGGAGCTGGGAGCGCCCAATATTCTTCTTGGCGGATCGCATTCCGGGAATCTGTCCGCCAGAGAAGCGGTGGAAGGGGGCGCAGCGACAATTCTATGCTCCGACTATTATCCCCAGGCACTTCTGCACAGCGTGTTTACCTTGGTGGAAAAATACGGACATGACCTGTGCGACACGGTGAAGCTGGTCACGCTTTCACCGGCCCGCGCCGTGGGAATCGACGAAGAATACGGATCGGTCCGGGAAGGGAAACGCTGTGATTTGATTCAGGTCCGCCTGGAAAACGGCTTGCCTCGGGTGCGGCGTGTGTGGAGCGGCGGAAAGGAGATCCTTTCCGCTTATGGGGAGGAATGAGAATGGAAGAAATATTGAAGATTACGGGATTATCCAAACGATTTTATCTTTACGCGCAGAATCGAGAGATCCGAAGCTGTGAAAACATCAGTTTTACATTGAATCGTGGGGATTTTATCGGGATCGTAGGACTTTCGGGTGCGGGAAAGTCCACGGTGCTTCGCTGCATTTATCGAACGTATCTGGCGACTACCGGTTCGGTGGTTTATGATTCGCTGCTCATGGGGACGCTGGATTTGACCAAAGCGTCGGAACAGCAGATCATCGCTCTGAGGAAGGCGGAGATCGGTTACGTATCGCAGTTTTTATCCACACTGCCCAGGACCACGGCGCGTCAGCATGTGGAAGCGGGAGCTCTGGATGCGGGATTTTCCTATGAGGAAGCTTCCCGCAAGGCTGCGGAAATGCTGGAATACTTCCGTTTGCCCGAGGAACTCTGGGATATTTACCCCAACACTTTTTCCGGAGGAGAAAAGCTGCGGCTGAATTTGGCGCACGCTATGGTCAAGGCACCGCGCCTGCTGCTGCTGGACGAGCCTACCGCCTCTCTGGACAACGACACCAAGCTTCTGGTAAAGGAGCTGCTGGTGCAGATGAAAGAGGAGGGTACCTCCATGGTGGGAATTTTTCATGATCTTGAATTTATGGAAGGTCTGTGCGATCAGGTGTATAATATCTCTAAGGGAAGTTTCGTATAATGCCGAGGGCGGTGGGGAAGGGTTCCGCCGCGCATGGTGAGAGGAAGGGGTTTCGGATGGAAGAACGATATCTTGCGGACCTGCACGTACACAGCACCAGGTCCGACGGAAGTGATACGCCGGAGGAGGTGCTTTCGAAGGCCAAACAAAGGGGACTGACCCATATGGTGTTTACGGATCACGACACGACGGAAGGGGCCCGTGAACTGGCTCTTCGCGCAGAGCGGGACTACGGAATCCGCAGCGTACCGGGGATCGAAATTTCAGCGTTTGATTTCCGAACCGGCAGGAAGGCCCACATTCTGGGGTATGCGTATCAAAGCACGGAACGGATCGAGGCGGTCTGCCGCCCGGTTTTGGAACGGCGAATCGAGAATTGCCTCAAACAGATCGGGCTTCTGCGTGAGCTGGGTTATGAAATCACGGAGGAACAGGTCCGGGAAATCGCGGGCCCCCGGATTTATAAGCAGCACATTCTGGATGCGCTGGTCCGGACCGGACAGGCAGATTCGATCTTTGGCAGAGTTTATCAGGAGGTGTTTAAAAACGGCGGACCTTGTGATTTTGACATCGAATACGCCGACGCGGAGGCTGCGGTGCGGGCGATTCGTGAGGACGGAGGGTTCGCGGTGCTGGCTCATCCGGGCCAGCAGAAAAATCTGGAGCTGGCGGATCGTCTGGCCGCGGCGGGACTTTCCGGGATCGAGTACGATCACCCCTCCAATCGAGCCGAGGATCGGCGGGAGGTGCTGGAAGCCTGTCAGCGGCTGGGTCTCTTTCCTACGGGAGGCAGCGACTACCATGGACGTTATGAGAAGAACAGCCGGCCTTTGGGCGCCCATTCCGCGCCGGAGAACGCGCTGATTCTTTTCGAGGAGGGAATCTCATGACGGAGAGCACGAGAATCGATCACGGCAAAAAATTCGACTTCGGAAAAACCTCCGAAGATTACGCAAGGTACCGAGATATCTATCCGGCGGAATTTTACCGGAAGATTATAGAGCTGGGACTTTGCGTGGAGGGACAGCGGGTTTTGGATCTGGGAACCGGAACGGGGGTCCTGCCCCGCAATTTATATGGGTACGGCGCGGATTTTACCGGTACGGATCTTTCGGAAAATCAGATAAAAGAAGCAAAGCGCCTGGCGGCACAGCGGCATATGAACATCGATTTTCGATGCATGGCCGCCGAACGGAGCGAGTTTCCGGATCACTCCTTTGATGTGATCACCGCTTGCCAATGCTTCACCTACTTCAATCATCGGGAGCTGGCCCCGCTGCTCGGACGGTTGCTGAAGGACGGCGGCCGGTTTGCCGTTTTGTACATGGCCTGGCTGCCTTTTGAAGATTTCATCGCCGGCAAAAGCGAGGAATTGGTATTGAAATACAATCCCCGGTGGACCGGCTGCGGAGAAGAACGGCATCCGATCGTGATACCGGAGAGCTATGACCGCTTTTTTGAGAAAGAAAGCCAAGAGGTTTTCGACTTGTCCGTTTCCTTTACCAGAGAAAGCTGGAACGGCAGAATGAAATCCTGTCGCGGGATCGGGGCGTCTCTTACGGAAGCGGAGGTGAGCCGCTTTGACCGGGAGCATATGGAGCTGCTGAAATCCATCGCCCCCGAACACTTTGAAATCCGGCATTATGCGGCGGTTACCGTCTTGCGCGGGAGGGAGAATTGACTGGAAATATAACGTAAAAGCGGTAATTAGGCAATCCGTAGAAGGAACGGCCCCGCATGGATAGCATTTTAGGGCAAACGGGAGAATTTCAAAGGTTTTCTCGTATGTCCTTTTTTCTTGTTCTAAAATTTACCTTGGAAATTACGGCGTATGGAGCACTTCACTGGAAAATTTTAAGGGGTTCTGTTTCGGTGCGGGGCCCCCTATAATCAAAAACACCGGCGAACGAATCCCGTTTGCCGAACAAAAGTGGAAATGGGAAGAGACCAAGCTCTCTAAATCACGACGAAAGGAATGAAGAGAAGAAAAGCGGAAAACGCAGAAAGAAAAAAGGAGGAAATGAAAATGATGATGAAACGAATGGTCAAGTATTTGATCCCTATGAGTATGATGCTGATGGTGGCGGCGGTGCCGTCCGACAGCTTTGCGGCGGAACCGGGGCAGAATGAAGCCCTCATGAAAACCGGAGCGAATACATATCAGGCGCAGGCCTTCGTTCGGCAGCAGACCGGGCGGAAACAGGTGACAGCGCAGGAACTGAAAGAAATGATGGAAAAGGCCAAGGAGGTCTGCGATTTGGCGAAGAGCGGGGAATTGAATCCTCTGGAGCTGTTCCAGCACCTCTTTGACGGAGACTGCGGCACGCATCCCGACACACCGGAGCAGCCGAATGTGCCGGATATGCCGGACGTACCCGACGTGGAAGAGCCGGAGCAGCCGAACGTGCCGGACGTACCCGACGTGGAAGAGCCGGAGCAGCCGAATGTGCCGGACGTACCCGACGTGGAAGAGCCGGAGCAGCCGAATGTGCCGGACGTACCTGACGTGGAAGAGCCGGAGCAGCCGAATGTGCCCGATGTTCCCAATCGGCCCAACGTACCCGACCAGGATCAGGGTGGAAACGATCAGAACCAGGGAAGCATCGGTGCTTATGAAAGCCAGGTAGTTGCACTGGTAAATCAGGAACGTGCGGCGCAGGGACTGTCCGCGTTGAAGATCAACACGAAGCTGAGCCAGGTAGCGGAGCTGAAAGCGGAGGACCTGCGGGATCTGGGGTACTTCTCCCACACGTCTCCCACCTATGGCTCGCCCTTTGATATGATGAAGCAGTTTGGCATCAGCTACACCAGCGCCGGTGAGAACATTGCCAAAGGGCAGAAAACTCCCGACAGCGTCATGAACGGCTGGATGAATTCCCAGGGCCATCGGGAAAACATTTTGAACGCCAACTACACCGAAATCGGTGTGGGCTATGTGACTGACCGCAATGGCGGGACCTACTGGGTGCAGATGTTTATTCGTCCGTAAGCTCATTTTTCAACCGATTTCATACCGATTCACAACTCCATATTGTAGAATAAAAGACTGTTTCAGAGTGATCCGGCCGGGTGGCCGGATCGCCGGAAGCAGTCTTTTCACTTGCGGCGGGCGTCCGGTGTGGTATAATTTAGGGAGGATTCTAAAAGGAATAAAAAGGGAATTAAAGGGGATGATACGAATGAAATTTGAATTAGCGCTCTGCCAGCTGATGGTAGGGAAGGAGCAGGAAGATAATCTGAAACGCGCGGAAGACATGGTGCGGCGCGCCGCAAAGCGGGGAGCGGAGGTGATCGCGCTGCCTGAGATGTTCAATACGCCGTATTCGGCGAAGTATTTTACGAAATATGCGGAGGAGGACGGCGGCCCGGTGGAGCGGCGCTTGTCGTCACTGGCCCGGGAATGCGGGATCTATCTGATCGGCGGCTCCGTACCGGAGCGGGACGGAGAGCGGATTTTCAACACCTGTTACTGCTATGACCGCGAGGGCGGTCGGATCGGAAAGCATCGCAAGGTTCATCTGTTTGATGTGAATGTAAAAGGCGGGGTTTCCTACCTTGAGTCGGAGGTCCTGTCCGCCGGGGACCATTCCACGGTCATCGAAACGGAATTCTGCCGAATTGGGATCGCCATCTGTTATGACGTTCGTTTTCCGGAGCTGTTTCGCAAGATGACGCTGGAGGAGGCGAAGCTGATCGTTCTGCCGGCTTCCTTTAACATGACCACCGGTCCCGCACATTGGGAGCTGACCCTTAGAGCGAGGGCGCTGGACAATCAGGTATACTTTGCGGGGGCCGCTCCGGCCAGAAATTTGGACAGCGCCTATCTTTCGTTCGGAAATTCCTGTGTGGCTGACCCCTGGGGGGAGCTCTGCGGCAAAGCAGACAGTCGGGAAGGCATCGTCTACGCGGAGGTGGATCTGGATTATCTGGAATCCGTCCGGCAGGAGCTTCCGCTGCTGTCTCAGAGGAAGCCCGAGATCTATTGAACGGCAAGCCCCTCTCAAAGGGCTGTAAAAGCCGGATAAAATGTGATATGATAAAAAGATTCAATATGAGAGCAATATAGAGGAATTAGGGGAGGAATCGAAGGATGAAGAAAAGGGGATTGGCCTTGCTTCTGGTCCTGGCGCTGACTGTGAGCTTAGTGGCCTGCGCCAAGGAAAAGAAAGATCCTGAGCCGGACGCCGCAAAGGAACCAGAACGCACTTACAGCGCGATCATGGTATCGGACGGCGGCAATATAGAGGACAAGTCTTTCAATGCCACCGTCTGGAACGGATTTCAACTGGCCGCGGATCGACTGGGAGTGGAGGTCAAGCTGCTGGAATGCACCAAGGAAGATGACTATTTGCCTTGCATTACCGCGGCGGCGGACGAACAGCCGGATCTGATTGTGGCGGCGGGCTACGCGATGCAGGACGCGGTCAAAGCGACGGCGGAGCAATACCCGGATCAAAAAATCGCCTTGATTGACGGAAAAGCGGAGGAGCCAAATGTGGTCAGCATCCTTTTTAAAGAGCAGGAAGGCGCGTTCTTGATGGGAGTGGCGGCGGCCATGACCACGCAGACCAAGACGGTCGGCTTTGTAGGCGGGATGCAGACGGTGGAAATAGAGAAATTCCAGTTTGGCTATCAGGCCGGAGTAAAAGCCATCGATCCCAATATCCGTGTTTTGACGGATTATACGGGAAGCTTCAATGATCCCGCAGGAGGAAAGGAACTGGCCCTTCGCCAGCACCAGAAGGGCGCGGACGTGGTGTTTCACGCTTCCGGGGCCAGCGGGATCGGGGTGATCGGAGCTGCGGGAGAGCAAGGCTTCTGGGCCATCGGAGTGGATCAGGATCAGTCGGAGATCAATCCGGACGCGGTGCTGTGTTCCATGACCAAGAATCTGGATCAAGCGGTATACACCGCGATTGAATCAGTGGTCAAGGATCAAT
>CAUHLX010000131.1 GCA_959606705.1 uncultured Bacillota bacterium
TGGTTCCGGCAAAGGTGAAAAAGGCCGCATAGAAGTTCAGCAGATCGTCCTTTCCGAAATCCAGGGAATCGATCCAGGAGCCGGGCTGGTCAAAATGGCTCAGAATCTGTGGCATCAAAGCGCAGGGAACGATCAGAAGCAGGGTGGCGACAATGGTCACCAGCCACCATTTCCCGTAATGTTTGTTTTCATAACCCCGCTGAACCATATCGCTTCTTCCTCACTTTCTTTTTATGCTAAGTCTTAGCTTTCCCGAAAACTTCAAAGTTTAACGGTAAATTTACTGCTGAGAAATCGTCTTGCGGATTTTGTCAATCCGAAGACGGAACGAGTTTTCTGTGATAAAATGGGTATGAATGAAAGATCAGGAGGAATGGCGCGCCGTGTTGAATGGATCGAGGATAAATGGGGAACAAACGTATGCGGAAGAATTTGAACGGCAGGGTCCTTACATTCGAAGCGTGGAAAAGCTTACGAAGGAAACGGAGGGGTATCCTTATGACCTGCCGGCGGTCCGCAATTTGACACGACTGGTGTTTCCCGGTCCGGTGACTTTTTTCGTGGGAGAAAACGGCACCGGAAAATCCACGCTGCTGGAAGCCATGGCGGTGGAATACGGATTTAATCCGGAAGGCGGCAGCAAGGGTTTTTGTTTTTCTACCTGCGATTCCCATTCGGAACTGTATCGGGGAATCCGAATCGTCAAGGGGATTCGTCAGGCGGCGGACGGCTTTTTCCTGCGGGCGGAGAGCTTTTATAATGTGGAGACGGAGATTTCCAAGCTCTTCGGAGGGTATGAAGCGGAGCTCAATTTCGGCGGACGTCCCCATCAGCAGTCCCATGGAGAAAGCTTTTTTTCTCTGATTCAAAATCGATTTCGGGGCAAGGGGCTCTATTTGCTGGACGAGCCGGAGGCGGCGCTGTCCCCGACCAGACAGCTGGCCATGCTGGCGCTGATGCGGCAGCTGGTTTTGGATCGGTCTCAGTTTATCATCGCCACCCATTCCCCTATTTTAATGGCTTATCCGGGAGCGGCCATCTATCGATTTTCGGAGGACGGGATCGAGGAAACCCGGTACGAGCAGACGGAACACTATCAGATTACCAAAGAATTTTTACAGAATCCGGAACGGATGCTGCGAATTCTGTTTGAAGAATAATTTTATCGGGGGCCGGGGTCCCATAACCCGGCTCAACGAAGAGAGCCAAATCAGGAGGATCGGCAGGTGCCGATCAAGGAAGGAGAAGGGAATGGGAGCGGATCGCAATTATGCGGTACTGATCGATGCGGACAATATTTCGGATAAGTATATCAAAATTATACTGGACGAAATTTCCAATGACGGGATCGCGACTTATAAGAGGATTTACGGAGACTGGACCAAGCCGGAAATGGGGTCCTGGAAGAGCGTGCTGCTGGAGCACTCGGTTACCCCGATTCAGCAGTACGGATACACCACGGGAAAAAACGCCACGGATTCGGCGATGATCATCGACGCCATGGATATTTTATACACGGGGAAGGTGGAGGGCTTCTGCCTGGTGTCCAGCGACAGTGATTTCACCCGGCTGGCGTCCCGCCTGAGAGAATCCGGAATGGACGTGGTGGGAATGGGAGAGAAGAAGACTCCCAAGGCCTTTGTGGCGGCCTGCAATCGCTTCCGCTATCTGGACATTTTAGCCAAGGCCGAACAGGAGACCAAGCGGGAGGCGGCGGAAAAGAAACGCCAAGCTGCCGCGGCCAAGAAGCAGGAGGAAGCGGCCGCGAAGAGCAAAGCCAAGGCGGCGGAGAGCAGATCGAAAACCAAGGCGGCAAAAGCGGAGGAGAAAGTCGGAGAGAAGGAAGAGGAGAGGGCGGAAAAACCGGAAAAGACGGAAAAGACTGAGAAGAACGGTCGGAGCGCTTCGAAGACAAAGACCTCGGTCAAGCCGCGGCGAGGGGTGTTCTACTCGGATGAGGAGCTGCACGATTTGACGGAGGACTTCAGTGCGGCGGAGGATGCGGCAGTCATAGAGGACGCGGCTTCCGGAGAGGAAGCGGTTTCGGCGGAGGAGACGGCGGTTCCGGAGGAAGGGGAGGAAAAGGCGGAAATGACCACCCTGGATACCATTCGCCAGTCCGTTTTGACCATCGTCCGGGAAAACTCCGACGACGACGGCTACGTGTTCATCGGAGATATCGGAAATCGTTTGAATAAAAGATATTCCGACTTCGACGTCCGCAACTACGGCTTTAAAAAGCTGACCCCCTTTATTCAGTCGCTGGGGGTGTTTGAGATCAAGGGCGTAAAGCCCGAAGGCACCAACAACAAGCTGGTTTATGTGAAGGAAAAGTAGAAAGGACGGGAATTCGATGGAAACGCGGCGCGTGGGGAAATGGCGGCTCCGACAGGCAGGACCGGAAGACGCGGAGCTTCTGTGCCGCCTCATGTGGGAGCTGGCGGAATACGAAGGGGTTCCGGATTCCATGGGGACCACTCCGGAAGGACTGCGCAAGGCGATGGCGGACGCGAAGGGACCGGAAGCAATCCTCTGTGAAACCGATGACGAAAAGCGGGAACCGATGGGGTTTGGAATTTATGCGTTCAGCTTTTCCACATTTACGGGGAAGATGAGTGTTTATATCGATGATCTCTATGTGCGGGAGGAATACCGTGGATGCGGATTGGGCAGTGCCCTGTTCGCCCGGATTGCCCGGATCGCCTCGGAGCGGGACTGCGGTCGGGTGGACTGGTACTGCATGAAGACCAACACCGCGGGACAGTCGTATTATGATCAAGTGCTTTTAGCGGAACAGGTGGACTGGCTCTTAGTGTACCGGCTGGATGAAAAAGCACTGCGCCGTCTGGGAGAAAAGGCACCGGGTGCGGCGGGAAAAGGGGGGAAGGGCATTGATCTATGAGACTGTAAAAAAAGCTCGTTTTATAAGCCGTCCCAATCGCTTCATCGCCCAGGTCGAGTTGGACGGCGCGGAGGAACGGGTTCACGTAAAAAACACGGGGCGCTGCGCGGAGCTGCTGCTGCCGGGCCGCACGGTATACCTGGAGGATTCTCAGCCTCGCCAGGCTGGGAAAAAGACTGGTCCGACACGCAAGACGCGTTACGATCTGATCGGGGTGGAACGGTATCTGGAGGATTCGGGAGAGACCATTTTGATCAACATGGATTCTCAGGCTCCCAATCAAGTGGCCAAGGAGGCCTTTGAAACGGGACATATTTGTTTGCCGGGCACGGAAACCTTGACGCTGGAGCGTGTCCGTTCGGAGCGGACCTTCGGAAATTCCCGGTTCGATCTGTATCTGGAATACACGGAGGGGGTGAACGCTTTCGTAGAGGTCAAGGGGGTTACTCTTCTTGATGGAACCACGGCCATGTTTCCGGACGCGCCCACCCTGCGTGGGATCAAGCATGTGAACGAGCTGTGCAGGGCTTCGGAGGCGGGGTACCTGACGGCGGTACTGTTTCTCATACAGATGAAAGGACCGTCCCGCTTCATGCCCAATGACCGCACGCAGCCGGAATTTCGTCAGGCGCTGCGGCGGGCCCGGGAACGGGGGGTTTTTCTGTTCGCCTATGACTGCAATGTGACGGAGGACCGCCTGGAGGCGGACGCTCCGGTGGAGGTAATATTATGATTTCGTTAGGATGTCACTTGTCCGCGGCCGCGGGCTATGAAAAGATAGGAAACACGGCGGTGTCCATCGGGGCGAACACCTTTCAGTTTTTCACCAGGAATCCTCGTGGAGGAAGTGCCAAAGCCATCGATCCTCAGGATGTGGAAAAATTGAAAGAGATTCTTTCCACCCATCGGTTTGCACCAATTCTGGCCCATGCGCCATATACGCTGAACATGGCCTCCGATACGCAAAAGACCCGGGAGTTTGCGGAAATGATCTTCGCCGACGATCTGGAACGCCTGGCCCAGCTGCCCTGTGAGCTTTACAATTTCCATCCCGGAAGCCATACCGGCATCGGGGCCTGGAAGGGCATTCAAAACATCGTGGATATTTTGAATCGGACGGTCACCCAACCCGAAGGCTGTACGATTTTATTGGAAACGATGTCGGGAAAGGGGACCGAGATCGGGAAAACCTTTGAAGAAATTCGGGAGATCATCGATGGAACGCAGGTTCCGGAACGGTTTGGGGTCTGCTTGGATACCTGTCACATGTTCTGTGCGGGCTACGATATTGTCGACCGGCTGGACGACGTGGTGGAAGAGCTGGATCGCGTGATCGGACTGGAACGGGTCCGCGCGGTGCATCTCAACGACAGCATGATGCCGTTTGACAGCCGAAAGGATCGCCACGCCGGCTTCGGCGAGGGAAAGATCGGCGGAGAAGCACTGCTGGGAGTCTTGACTCACCCGGCTTTGTGCAAGCTGCCGTTTTATCTGGAAACCCCTTACGATGAAGATGGGCACCAGCGGGAAATCCAAATGATCCGGGAGCTGGTGGCGGAGCGCCGGGGGGAAAAGGCTTAAGTGCCGGAGAACGATTCTCCTGACCAAAAAAGACTTCCGACAGCCCCATAAGAGCTGTCGGAAGCAGGATAGAGTCTTTGTTTCTCTACATCACTCCGCCGTAACCGTCCACGTTGAGATCGAAGGAGTAATTCCCTTCTTTGGTCTGCCCGTCCATGGTCAGATCGTAGGTGAGCACGACTTTATAGACATTACCGTTCTCGAAGGAGCCGCTGATGCGTCCTCCGTTCAGATAGCCATCCAGATAACCTTCGTATGACAGCTCGGATTCCGTTAGCTCTTGCTGTGTGAATTCTTGGAATTCGGCGGTCTTTCCGTCGACCGTGGCGGCTTTGATCTTCATTTCCGTCACCTTTCCGATGTCAGCCAAATGTCCTTTGAAGAAGGCGATGGCACAGTAGTCGGAATCGAGGCCCAGCAGGTCCAGACCTGCCAGGGAGGCTCCGGAGTTCAACTCCGCCGTCTTGGTCTCTCCATCCCAGATTACCTCGAAGCCTAACGTCTCCGCTAGGTATTTCACGGGGGCATAGGTCCGATTTTCTTTGACAATGGCCTCCGTATCCATGACAATCTTTTCTGTCATGGTTTCGCTTTCGATCGGCGTCTTCCTCTCCGTATCGGTGGTATCGTAGAAGCTCACCGTATAAACCGCTTCTTTGCTGCCGATGGTAAAGTCGACGGTCTCCGTTCCCAGATAATAGGTGCCGGTATGGGTGTCATCCGGACTGTCTATGAGAGGCGTGGTCTCAGGGGTATAAGTCTTCGTAAAAGTGGCCACCTTTTTCGTGCCGTCCCAGGCGACCTCCAAGTCCATGGCCTGAGCGATGGGGGAGAGCGGGGTCAGCGTGCGGCTGTCCGCGTTGACATAGGGTTTGGCGTCAGGGAAGGCCACGGCCTGTCCGTCCACCGTGACTTGGATCCCGTCCGCCGCAAAGACGCTCAGCGGGGTCAGCGTTAACAGCAGAAGTACTGCCAGTAGAATGGATCGAGTTTTTTTCATGAGAACCTCCTTAAATGAATCCCTATCGATTGGTTTTGTTTCTTTTCTATTTTACCACAATATTCTGATATTGTTAAGATTGTCATGTGGGCTTTTCTTGAAAAACGATGATTGCTTATTGAATAGCAGTGTGGTATTCTATGGTTACCTATTAATTAATAAATAATAGTGGATCGAGTGGGGGAGATCGCAATGAAGAAAAATGAGTTTATCGACGAATTGAGATATGCTTTGGAGGGGAAGCTGCCGCCGGAGGATCTGAATGAGATCACCGCAGACTACGCGGACATCTTTGAAAACGGGATGGCGGAAGGAAAGAGTGAAGAGAGGGTGGCGGAGGAAATCGGTTCTCCGGCTAAGGTGGCGCGGACCATTTTAGAGGATGGGCTGGCGGGAGCGCAGGATTCGGGCGTGCGAGGATCGGAGGCGCGGGGTCCGGCGGGAACCGCGGCGGAAGCGCCGAGGGACAAAGAGCTGGCGGGAAGGCCGGCGGTTGATCGGGAGGTACCGTCGGGAAATGGCGGCCCGCGGGAATCCCCTTTTAAGGATCAGGTAAAAAAGAGTGCCAAGTGGTCCTGGTCCTGGGTTTCCGATCCCAATCCCCGGATCGATCCCGGGGAACTGGCTGCCATGCCCAGACGTTTGGGCGCTTTCATCATCGACTGGATCATCGGCGCCGTGATACTGGGGCTGCTCTTGATGCTCTTGGGGATTCCCATGTATCTGTCGGTAAAAGACACGCGATCGGTGTTTGAGCAGCAATACGTCAATGAAATAGAAAACAGTCAAGGGGTCAATCAAGTGAATTGGCACGACGGCCGCTATGACGTTCACTACGATTACGACGATTGGGACGATGACGATTGGGACGATTTCGAATGGCACGACGACCACGACTGGGAGGATTTGTTCGAACATGCGGGCCCGGGAAGAGGCTTTGGATTTCGGGGGCATGGATGGGGTCTGCTATTGGGCACCTTCGGGCTGTTCCTGCTCTGTATGGGAGTGGCTCATTTCTTTACGATGCTTTTTACGTGGCTGACTCATGGCTATACTCCGGGGAAATGGCTGCTTCATATTCGCGTGGTGCGCATTGACGGACAAAAAATCGGTTTTTTGGAAGCGTTTTTGCGGGAATTTGTGGTGAAGTGTCTGATCAACAACATGCTGGGTTCCGTTCCCAATT
Organism: uncultured Bacillota bacterium; assembly: GCA_959606705.1. Taxonomy (GTDB): domain Bacteria; phylum Bacillota; class Clostridia; order Peptostreptococcales; family Anaerovoracaceae; genus CAUHLX01. The sequence goes on from CAUHLX010000131.1 coordinate 6,670, forward strand.
TGGTGTCGTTTATTTGGGGCTGCCTCACGGCGGATCACAAGACCATTCAAGATCTGCTGGCGCAGACCAAGGTGGTGGACACGAAGCTGGTGCACACGCGGTGGGAGGAAACGGAGCCGCGACAGTCCACGATGGGAACCGAGGAAATGAGGTAAGGCATCATGGACACACAATTGAAAAAAGGAGTGCTGGAGCTGTGCGTCCTGCATCAGCTTACACTGCGAGACATGTATGGCTATGAACTGATGAAGATTATTCAGGAAGCGTTTCCGGAGGTTTACGACGGATCGATTTACACGATTCTGCGGCGGCTGCGCACGGAGTGTTACACCGAGACCTATTTGCGGGACATTCCTTCCGGCGGTCCGGCGAGAAAATACTACCGGGTAACGGAGCTGGGGCGAGAGTATGCCGCCCGTTCCGTGGAGGAATGGAGAATTCTTTCGGAGCATGTAAACCGACTGTTGGAGTAAATTGAAAAGGAAGGTTTTGCCGCCAATCACGGATCAGTGGTTGGCGGTTTTGTTTTATTGAATGATTGATCAGTCAAGTAGATATAAAAAGGAAAAGACCAGACAAAAATAACGCCCGATGTTCGCAAGGGCGTCTTAGGTCCGAAGCGCTCGGGACCGTGGAAACGTGAAGGGGCCGAAGTGCTCGGGACCCTGGGAACGTCAAAAGTCCGAAGTGCTCGGGACTCTGGGAACGTCAAAGGTCTGAAGCGCTCGGGACTCTGGGAACATCAAAAGTCCGAAGCGCTCGGAGCTCCGGTGATTCGGAGGACCGTAGACTGCATTTCGGCTTTTCTGGGATAATGACCTAAATCGGTCGAAAAGAAGGGGCTAATTTCGACCGATCCTTAAAATTCATCTTAAAAAGTCGAGCAAAACGAGAAATAGCCGAGATATGGGCTATTTTGCTAACATATTTCCCTTAAATTTACATTTTATTCGACCTAAATTACGGATTCTTTATAAAAGGTCGAAAAAGTGAGCTTCGAAGCCCCGCAGCCCCCGAAGTCCTCGAAGCCCCCGAAGCCCTGAGACCCTCGAAGTCTCCCAAAGCCCTCGAAG
>CAUHLX010000132.1 GCA_959606705.1 uncultured Bacillota bacterium
ATCCAAAAGCAAAATGTGGGACGTTTGATTCGCATCCCCAAAGGCAACATCATAAGCTACCTTGGCTTAGATAGCAAAAAATAAGAATTGAACCCCGAAAAGGGGTTTTGCGTAGAGCATTTCTTGATTTTATGCTATAATATCACTGTCAATGGTAGGTGGAATATACCGCAAGAAGGAGAGACTATTTTATGTTAGCGGGACATCTACAGGAAAAAAGCGGCCAATACTATGCCGTACTGAATTGCAAACACCGTGATGGGAGACGTTTTCCTAAATGGGTGCCAACTGAATTACCGTTCAAGAAGGGCAATAAGCGTGCGGCAGAAAGAATACTGGATCAACTGCGAAGCGCCTATAACATTTATGGTGAGCTGATTGAAGATGATGAGACTACACCATGCGAAAGCAGCACAGAGGCTTTGCCTCCAGTGAAAGGTTCCATCAATCCGGGTGATATGCTGTTTGCCGATTATATGCTCTACTGGCTATCCTATAAGGAAACAGAGGTAGATCCAGTTACTTATGCCGGCTATTGTAATTCGGTGGAAAATTTTGTATATCCCTATTTCAAGGAACTGGGGGTGACGTTACAAGAATTACAGCCTATTCATCTGAAAGAGTTTTATCAGTATGAGCGCAAGGGTGATCCCGAAGCCGGTAAGAAAGCAAAAAAGGGAACAACAGTTGTTCGTTACCATGCGAATATTCACGCGGCATTGGAAGTGGCAATGGCAGATGGATTGGTAGGCAAAAACGTAGCACATAAACTGCGTCCTGGTACAGAAAAATTTATAGGGCAATTTTATTTGCCCGAGGAAGCGCTTGAATGTATTCAGTATGCTGAGGGGACACGGTTAGAGCTGGCGGTTCTTTTTGGATTGTTTTACGGTCTTCGGAGAAGTGAGATTGTAGGACTAAAATGGCAGAATTTTGATCTGGTCAGAAACACCTTTACCATCGCCCATACAGTAACGACCTATAAGCGCAAAGGACAAAAGGCGGTACTTTATGCCAAAGACAAGACGAAAAACAAATCCAGCTTGAGGACCCTTCCTCTGATTCCATTGTTTCAAGAGAAACTGAAAGCCTTATGGGAGCGGCAGCAAGAAGAGCGGAAACTATTTGGGAACTCCTATAATCCGCAGTACATCGGTTATGTGTATGTGGATGAGATAGGCAACCTCATAAAGCCGAATTATATTTCAACGGCCTTCCCAAAGTTTCTGGTAAAGCATAATTTGCGGCGAATCAGATTCCATGATACCCGTCACAGTTGTGCCAGTTTACTGCTCAGGAATAATGTGTCGATGAAACAGATCCAAGCATGGCTGGGGCACAGTGACTATAGCACGACAGCCAACCTCTATGCGCATTTGGATTTGGATGCCTCCTTGATGATATCGGCTTCACAGCTTGACAAAGGACTCTTTGGAGGACAGCCACAACTGCCGGAGCCTTCTAATGGGCCATCATCCGGAGAAAACGAACAAATAAAAGAGAGCTGTCAGATTGCAGCTGACAGCTCTCAAGGTTTAAGCAGTGGGGCCATTCGCTAAAATATCCCCACTACGCAATGGACTGGCGGAGAGTGAGGGATTTGAACCCTCGGTACCAGAAAGGTACACTAGTTTTCGAGACTAGCTCCTTCGACCGCTCGGACAACTCTCCATTTTTAATTTTCTATATCAATTTCCTTCTGCTGTCGTTCCACCAAGTTCTTGCCCTTTCCGGGAAGAAGGAAAGAAAGCAGGAAAGAAATTTGATAACACACTATCATGCAGGAACACCAAAACCCTTTGTTCATGCGGGTTTGTGGGTGACATGGTTCCATGAAGCCGAAGGCTTTTCGAGTGCGGCTCGTTATGACCACTTCGATACTTCTCCCTGTTCACCGGAAAATCACCGGCGAATTGAATTATAGCATAGACTCGAAGGTATTTCAACCGAAAGTTGAGATCGGAGAAAGTTCCTTCCACCGCAATTTTCTCAGGGACGCGATGTAACGCACATCCTTCACTTGAGTACCCTCTATATTGCAGGCGCAGGTGTCCCCGCTGCACAGGAGCCCGCATTTTTCATAAAAAATCCGAGCTCTGCGGTTCTCTTTCATTACCCACAAATAAACATACGGCAGGCCCAAAGCGATCAATTCCCGCAGCGCTCGTTCAAGAAGTCCCCTGCCCACGCCGCGATCCCTATACTCCGGCAGCACATACTGCTAAATTACTTCTCCCCAGCCTTGAAATTCTTCCTCTCTGGCCGCTCCGCAGGCCACGACTCCTATCGGCTTCGCTCCGTCACAGGCCATCAGTACCGTAAGATTTCCCTTTCCGATCCATTGGGTAAAAGCCTCCGTCCAGTGATCCTCCGCCAATCGATTCAAATAATCCTGCGGCACCAAGCTCTCATACGCTCTTTTCCAGCTAGCCGCGTGGATTCTGCTCACCGAACCGGCGTCTTCCACACCGGCCTTTCCGTAACGAATCTCCATCGTATCACCCTCCTAATCCGACCTGTTCCTTCCCTTCCGCCGCTTGTCTCTCCAAATAAAATCGCATATGAATCACGTCTTCCTTCCGGCCTTTCATTTCAAAGCCCTCCTTGATTCTTGCCGTCTCAACGAAGCCCAGGGAACGGTAGAGATGGAAAGCCCGAAGATTGGTGCCGCGCACCTGAAGCTCCACCACTTTCAATCCGTACTTCCAAGCACCTTCCAGAGCCGTCTCCAGCATCCGGCGCCCCAGACCCTGGTCCCGGTACTCCGGGCCAATTCCAATGCCCAGCACACCTGCCGTTTCCCCGTCTTCCTTCTTTTCCGGCGTAACATCGCACCACCCCACCACCTGATCCTGATTGTTCACCGCGAAAAAATAAGGATATCCTCTTTCGATTCCCTTCTTGTAAAAGGCCATCGATCGATCAAGCGGATAAGGCTGTTCCATACTCAAATATTTCTCTTCCCTCACCACTTCTGAGAAAGTCTCCCAATAAGAAGGAATCAGACGTTCCTCGGCATCCACAATATAAATACTACGCATGTTCTTCTCCTTTCCCGCGCCATTCTCAGTGCCACTCGATCCCGCATAGGCAATCCCAACATAAAAAAGCTCCCATCCTTGAAAGGACGAGAGCGTATGCTTCGTGTTACCACCTTTTTTCACCGGCTCCTCGCGGAAACCGGTCTCTTCAAGTACGGACTCTCCCTGCGACAGCCGGAAATCCGTCGGCCTGCCGGAAAATCGATACCCTAACGCTGTAATGGGCGTACCCAGCGCTGTCTACGCATTGAAGCGGTCGACAGTGCGGCTCCGAGACCATGTTCGATCAAACCTCCCGCATCCCCTCTCACCCAATAGGGACTCTCTGTGCCGTTCTTTTCAACCTACTCTTCTCTTCACAGCCTTTGTTTTTTCTAATTGTCATTCATTCTAGTCCGAAATGACGAATCTGTCAATAGCGTTTCGTCCCTTTTATTTTCCCCAGAAATTGGGTATAATAGGCATGGAAGTATTTCAATACGCAATCCAAACGAAATCGACGGATAAAAATAAACAGAACAGAAAGAAATGAGGTATGAAAATGGATTCGAGAATCAAGAAACTGGCTGAGAGCCTGGTCAATTATTCCTGTGATTTACAGAAAGGCGAACGAATTCTGATCTCCTATGACGGAGAATCCGCCAAACCCCTGGTCAAGCAGATCATAAAAGAGAGCTACGCGGCAGGCGGTTATCCCTATTTGGAACTTCGCGATTCCTCCGTAACCCGTGAAATCATGCTGGAATGCTGCGAAGAACAGCTGAAATTCCAGCTCGAATACCAGCTGGCTCAGATGAAAGGCATGGACGCCTATATCGCGATTCGCGCCGCCGACAACACCGCGGAGCTGGCGGACGTTCCCTCGGACAAGGCCGGTCTTTACAGCAAGGTGCTTCGCCCCGTTCAGGACCAGCGGGTCAATGAAACCAAATGGGTGGTTCTCCGCTATCCCAACAATGCCATGGCCCAACTGGCAAATACCAGCCTGGAACGCTTCGAAGATTTTTACTTCAAGGTGTGCACCCTGGATTACGCGAAGATGGCCAAAGCGATGGATTCTCTGGTGGAGTTGATGAACCGCACCGATCGGGTTCGCCTCACCGCCCCGGGGACGGATTTGACTTTTTCCATCAAGGACATCGGCGCGATCAAATGCTGCGGCGAACGAAACATTCCCGATGGCGAGGTGTACTCCGCCCCGGTGAAAGAATCCATGAACGGCACGATTTCCTACAACACCCCTTCCGAAGAACAAGGCTTTACTTTTGAGAACATCAAGTTCGAGATCGAGGACGGAAAAATCGTCAATGCCACGGCCAACGACACCAAACGCATCAATGAACTGCTGGACACCGACGAAGGCGCCCGTTACTTCGGCGAATTTTCCTTAGGAGTCAATCCGTACATTCTGCATCCCATGAAGGATACTCTGTTCGATGAAAAAATAGCCGGCAGCATTCATCTGACTCCCGGCTGTGCTTACGAGGACGCTTTTAATGGCAATCATTCTGCGGTTCACTGGGATCTGGTGCTGATCCAGCGGAAGGAATACGGCGGCGGAGAAATTTACTTCGACGATCGTTTGATCCGCAAGGACGGAATCTTCGTGGTTCCCGAACTGGAATGCCTGAACCCCGAAAATCTAAAATAAAAAGTTTTGTATGGACACCTTCTTTCATTCGATCCTGCTCAACGGGTCCTCTCCTTTTTCGCGATCTCCATCCCGATGTGCACCATTCGAAACATCCGTTCCGCGGCGTCCGCGAACAGGCGCTCCGTCTCCTCCATCGCGGTGTTCAGAGACATGGGACGGCTGACGGAGGTCATGACACTGGCTCGGCTCTCGTAAAAATCCGCGGCTCCCTCGCCCATTCCTCCGGCAATGGCGATCACCGGGACACCATGTTCGAGGCATCGTTCGCGGATGCCTCCCGCCACCTTGCCAAAGGCCACGGTCTGCCCGTCCAGATTTCCCTCCCCGGTCACTGCCACATCCGCATTTTCAAGCAGCTCATCAAAATGTGCCAGCTCCAGCATCACGTCGATTCCCCGCCGCAGTTTTGCGTCCAGCACTCCCCGAAGAGCCGCCCCCATCCCTCCGGCCGCGCCGCTGCCCGGAAGCCGCGCCACCGACTTTCCCAAGGCCGCTTCCAGTACCCTGGCGTAATTGGACATTCCCGCTTCAAGATCATCCAGAATATCAGGACCGCCACCCTTCTGCGGGCCGTATACATAGGTCGCGCCCGTGGGGCCCAGCAAGGGGTTGGTCACATCACAGATGATCGTAAAGCTGCATTCCTTTAATTCCGGCAGCATTCCCTCACAATCGATTTTTCGAATCCGTTTCAGGGACGCGCCGCACCCCGGGAGAGCCCTTTCTTCTTCGTCCAGAAAGCGAACTCCCAAAGCTTCCAGCATTCCGATTCCGCCGTCGTTGGTGGCGCTGCCGCCGATTCCCAGCAGAAAATTCCGCGCCCCCCGACGGAGCGCGTCGGCGATCATCTCCCCGGTTCCTCCGGAACTGCGTGAGGGCAGATCGAACTCTCGGCCCGTTTTTCTTCCCGCTTCCTCCGCCAAGGGCAGTCCGGAAGCCTGAGCCATTTCCAGGACCGCGGTCCGGCCATCCGCCAGCATCGCATATTCCGCGCAGGTGTAAAAACCCGCGACCGGGCCTTCTACCTCCACGGCGATCCGCTTTCCGCCGAAAAGGAACAGCAGCGCGTCCACCGTGCCTTCTCCGCCGTCCGCCATGGGAACCCCGTGGATTTCCAACTCCTTGTCCTCTCGAAATACCTTTTTTGCGGCCTGCGTCAGCAAACGAATCGCCTGTGTGGAGGACAGGCTTCCTTTAAAGGAATCCGGCGCCAGAATCAATTTCATCTCAAATTCACCTGATTTTCCGCCTTTCCCCGTAGAAACGCCCGCAAATTAGCCGCCGCCGTATCCATAATCCTCTGTCTCGCCTCTTTTGACGCCCAGGAAATATGCGGGGTAATGAGGCAGTTCGGCGCGTCCCGCAGCGGACAATCGGCGTTCATGGGTTCCTCCCGCAGAACATCCAGCCCCGCGGCCGCCACCTTACCCCGCCGCAGAGCCTCCGCCAAATCCTCTTCTACTATCAGAGGTCCTCGGGAATAGATGATCAGAATCACACCATCCTACCTTATGCTGATGCTCTCCCGACAAATCATCCCCTCCGTTTCCGGAAACAGCGGACAGTGCAGCATGATCACATCGGAGCGCTCATAAAGCTCTTCCAACTCCACATAACGCAGGGTAGGACTTTCCGCCGCGGGATTCGGATGGGGAGTATACGCCAGCACCTTCATTCCCAGCGCCTGTGCAATCCGGCCCGTAGACTGTCCGATCCGCCCGTAGCCCACGATCCCCATGGTCTTTCCGTCCAGCTCGATCAGAGGGGTATTCCAAAAACACCAGTCTCGGCTCCCGATCCAGTCCCCCCGCTTCACTTGCCGCCCATGCTCACCGATGTGATGGCAGAGCTCCAACAGCAGCGCGATGGCAAACTGCGCCACCGCCGCCGTCCCGTAGCTGGGAATGTTGGTGACCGTGATTCCCGCGTCCGCAGCGGCCTGCACGTCCACCACGTTGTAGCCCGTAGCCAAAACACCGATGTATTTTATTCCGGTACACCTCTCGATGGTCCTTCGGTCCACAGGAGTCTTGTTGGTTAAAACGATCTCCGCTCCGCCGATCCGCGAAGCCGCCTGGTCCGCGTCCGTTCGATCAAAAACGGCCAGTTCCCCCAACTGCTCAAACGCTTCCCAGGAAAGATCCCCGGGGTTTTCCGCATATCCGTCCAATACCACGATTTTCATTGCTCTGCGATTCCTCTCTTGTTCCGCTCCCGCGGGTGATTTTCATTCTTATTATACGGGATTCTCACTGCTCAAGCAATGAAAAAAGGACCGGCGTCCGGCGCCAGCCCCTCTCGTGTTGCATTCACCTATTGAATCGCTTTGTAGTGATTCTTTCCGTGGTCGTTTTCAATTTCAAACGCGCCGCGGTGATCGATCATTGCATCTTCCAGTATCTCAAGAGGCAGATAAATCGCAGCCGTATTGAGATACAAGGCGTAACCGCAAGTTTTTAAAAGATCGGGCGGTATTTTTTTCAGCGTGGACCGAACGCCGTGTTCCTGCAGCTTTTCCTGCGCGTACACGGCCTTATAAAACGAAGAAAAAGCGATTACATATTGATTCATTTTCATCCCTCTTCTCCGGCTGCACTCGTATGCGATGTTCGCCCCTGGCGTATTCCGCGCCGGCCGCCGGTATTTTTCACCAAACCCGTTAAGCCAGGGTCTTTATCATTCGTATGTAAAAATCCAGCAATCCCGCTTTTTCCACATCGTCCTGCGACACCAGCGGGTAACGGCCGATTTCCTTTTTGTTCTGGTAAACCACCAGTTCTCCCACCGGATCGCCGGCCGCAATAGGAGCGGTAAGGCGTTTCTTCAGCTTGACCTT
>CAUHLX010000133.1 GCA_959606705.1 uncultured Bacillota bacterium
CGGAATGTACAAGCCGTAGAAATCCGACAGATCCTTCCCCGTAGTAAGGCCTTCCCCCGCCCGGAGATGATTGATCCTTCCCGGCAGACACCCCTCCCACAATAACGGAAATAAGTTGGTTCCGCCGCCGGAAATCCACTCCAGCCGACGGCCGATCAAGGTCTCGATCCGTTCCGTGACGGCCACCAGGCGGCCCAGGTTTTGCGGCGTAGCCTTGATGGAGCCATAGCAGCCCAGATTGGCGCCGGTTCCTTTCAGCCGCAGCCACCGGAATTCCCGTTCCACCATAACCGCCGTCTCAATGAATTCCGCTTCATCAAACCAGCCCTCCCTCAAATCGCCCAGTTCCAGCATCAGGAGAACATCGAACCGTTTTTTCCGGTCGGCCGCCTCCCGCTCCAGCGCCTGCAAAATCGAAGCGTCGGACACCAGGCAGCCGTCCGCCAGCCCCACCAGTTCCCCTGCCTCGGAATATGAGGGCGTCCGAATGCAGAGGATCTGGCCGGAAAAGCCATGCTCCCTGAGACGCCTTATATTGAACAATCTGGAATCCGCCAAACCGCAGCAGCCTGCCTCCAGCAGCGCCTCCGCCACCTCCGGAATTCCGTGAAAGCCCTTGGTTACCGCGGAGAGACTGGCCCCGTGCTTCCCGCACAGACCCACGAACAGAGCCGCGTTTTCCCGAAGCTTCTGCAAATCGATCTCCAGTAGGGGATATCGTTTCATCTTCTTATCCCCGCTTCAAAAACGCGGTGATGCAGTGAAGTGCGCCTCTTCCTTTCATGATTTCGGAGATGTTCACCGTAATCACTTTGACTCCGTTTTTCTCCAAAAGCTCCTGGCACCTGGGGTTTCCTTCCGGCATGACGATCAAGCCCGGTTTCAACGCCACAAAATTACAGCCAAAGCCCTGCCGCACCTCCGTCTCCGAAGGGGCTTCCAAAATCTGAATGCCTTTCTTTTTCAGCACGTTCAGCACGTCGTAGGGGACCTGAGACGCGTGGACCATAACCAGATCCTCGCTGGCCGCATTCATCAGTCCGTCGATGTGAATGTTGCTGTAAGGCTGCTGCATGTGAAGGACCTCCGTCACTCCCATCCGGCGCAGCTCCGTCTCCACCTGTTCGTAACCGCTCCGATTGCAGCGGCTCCCTGTGGAGAGCACCACGGTGGTCCGGTCCACCCACATAGCGTTAGCCCCTTCGAACATCCCGTCTCCGTTGACCGTACGGACGATAGGAACTCCCAGCTTGGCCAGCGCCTGGGCGATATACCGTTCCTCGCCTCTTCTGGCCGCCATCCCCGGCCGGGTAATGATCGCGCCCTCCGGTGTCATGAACATCAGGTCCCGGCAGAATACCGCATTGGGCCGATCCTCTCTCTGTTCCTCCACATAGAACACCTTAACCCCGTGCTCGCGATACAAATCCGCCACGGCGTCATGCTGCTTCCGCATCAATTCCACGTCCACCGGCTCGTCGGAAAACCGCACAGCCTTGGCGTCGAAGTTCTCCACCTCCCGCCCCGGTCTGCGCAGCAAAACTGCTTTCAACTCCGTCACTTCCGACGCGACCCCCCAGTCGCCCCAATATTCGTTCATGTCCTCTTCAAACGTCGTTTCCTTGGGAAACCATCGTTCCCCGGGGATGGCGTCGATATCGTATTTCTCCATTGCCATACCGCTTCCTCCTTCGCCTCATTCCCATTCTTCGCATCTTCATTTCGTAAACAAACCATCACCTTTCTTATTAAGCAAATCTTGTGCCATTCCTTTGCAGCCGTCAAAAACACCGGCGCCGATTCCCGAATGTCTCCGACGAATGCCCTTCCTTTCAACCCTTTTGCCAAGATACTCCGATCCATAGAGCTTTCCTCGCCACGTGAAAAAGCCGGTGGAATCTTCCACCGGCGTAAAAAAGATTATTTAAATTGTAAAAATTATTTTACCGATCGATCCTCGGTTCCGACACGAGAAAATCAGCTTTCGCTTAAATCATTTTTTCCAGGGCCTCATGCTTCTGATAGCCTTCGATCAGCTTGGCGGATTTGCTTACGTCTCCCAAGAGAATCCCGCCGCAGAAGCGATTGTTGAGGAAGTACAGCTTCTCGTAGGTCCCCTTCGCGTCGTCGAACAGCTCGAAGCTTTTATACTTCTTCTGCGGGTCCTTGCCGTTGTCGCCGATGGCAAACAGCTGAGTGTTCATCCCGGAAAACGAGTTGCACGGAATGACCGGCTCGTAAACCTCTTGATCTCCCGCCGCGTTGGCACCTGCCACTTTGCCCATTTCCAAAGCCTCCGGCCAGATGGCTACGTTGACTCCCTGGAACTCGGCACAGTCGCCGCAGGCGTAAATTCCTTCTTTTCCGGTTTCCATCCTCGCATTGACCACGATGGAACGGCCGGTTTCGATGCCCATTTCCTTCGCCAGCTCCACATTGGGCTTCACTCCCGTGGACAAGATGACCAGATCGCCGTCGACCTGGGTGCCGTCGGCTAAGGTCACTCCGGTAACCTTCCCGCCTTCCCCGGAAATTTTCTCGATTCCCACACCGGTGTAAAACTCGATTCCGGCCTTCTGTCCGGCATCCTTCAACAGTGCGGAAGCCTTGTCATCCAGCTGCTTGCCCATGAGCTGAGGCACCAGCTCGATTACGCTCACCTTGACCCCCGACTTGGACAGCTCCCATGCCGCTTCCAGTCCCAGTACGCCGCCGCCGATGATGGCCACCGCTTTGGCACGCTCCATCTCCTCCTGAATCCGGTTGGTGTCCTGGAGATTTCGAATGGTGAAGACACCCTCCTGATCCGCTCCGGCAATGGGAGGAACGAAGCAGTCCGCTCCTACCGCCAGAATCAGTTTGTCGCAGCTCCGGCTCTCCCCATTGCTCAAGGTAAGCGTTTTTCCTTCCGCGTCAACCCTTTCCACCGTGACGTTTAACGTCAATTTCACCTTATTTTCATCGTACCAGGCCAGCGGCTTGATATAAAAATTCAAATCGTCCAGATGAGTCATGATACCTTTGGTCAGCATGGGGCGATTGTAGCCGATCGTGGGTTCCGCGGAAATCATCTCGATAGAAGCCGTGGCATTTCTCCTGCGGATCTCTTCACAAGCCGCCGTGCCGGCCGCCCCGTTGCCTACGATCACAAAGCGTTCGTCCGTATCCTTGCGGAAGGTCACGTCCTCCACCTCTACCTCCACGAACTGCTCCGGTCCTACGCCGCATACCGGACATGCCTCGGGCGGCTGATCTCCTTCGATGATTTCGCCGCAGACCAGACACTTCCAAAGCCGTTTGATCCCGCCGGCCTTCCGAGGCTCCACGATCTCCCCGGCCAGCACCGAAGAGCCGAAGTTGAATCCGAATTCATAAGCCTCCTGAAGCTGCGCGTCATTGGGCCTGAATTTGATCCGCAGTCCCTGACCGTACAGCTTCATCCCCAGCTGTGCCAGACGCTCCATGATGTGCGGAACGCCCTCTCCGCTCCAGCCGTAAGATCCGAAAGCCGAAGCGATCTTCTTTCCGTGTGTTTTGGCAAAGATGGAAGTCGTCAAATCCCAGATCGGCTTCAAGGCCTCTCCCACGATGGTAGGTGTGCCCAGGAGGATTCCGTCCGCCCAGCGCAGCTCCTCCGCGACCAGAACGGGGTCGGCGGATACCATGTCGTACCGCTTCACTTCCACATCCCCCGAAGCTCGGATTCCTTCCGTGATCTTCTCTGCGATCATTTCGGTATAGCCATAAGCGGAAACATAAGGAATCACCACCGTTTTCTTGGTGTTGGGACTGATCTCCGTGGACCATTGACGGTAAATCTCCACGATTTTCATGGGCTCCTCCACCAGCACCGGACCGTGCCCCGGACAGATCACGTCGATCTTCAGCTTCTCGATCTTGGCGATGGCCGAAAGGACCGAGGGTTTGAACGGTCCCATGATGTTGTCGAAGTAATAACGCAGTGCGGACATGTAATCATCTTGATTGGCGATCTTGTCGTTGGTAATTTCAGGAAGAGCGTAATGCGCGCCGAAGGAATCACAGGTAATCAGAATTCCCTCTTCTTCCACATAGGTATAAATGGTATCCGGCCAATGCAGATTGGGTACGCTGAGGAAACGCAGCGTTTTGTCTCCCAGAGAAAGCGTGTCGCCGTCCTTTACGATCACACTATTGAAATCCCGATTGCAGATCTCTTTCACAAAATTGATCGCCGCAGCCGAACCCACCAGTTTGATTTTAGGATTCTGTTCCAGCATTTTACCGATGGAACCTGCGTGATCCGGCTCCGTGTGATCCACGACGATGTACTCGATATGGTCGATATCCGCTACCTGCTTCACGCTTTCCAGATAGCTGTCAAAAAATTTCTCCTTGGTCGTCTCAAATAAAACGGTTTTTTCCGAACCCTTCAACACATAAGAATTGTAGCTCGTTCCAAACTCCGTATGCATGATAATATCGAACACTCTCAAATCCGGATCCAGCGTGCCGACCCAGTATAAATCCTTTTTAATCTGCTTTGTCTGCATAACAAACTCCCTTCCACAAAAATATTTACCAAATTCTATAATTATCTACCCAACCATACGTTTTTTAAACGTTTTGAAAAGAATGATTAGCTGAGATTGGTTTTTTTACCGAAGTCTGATCCGATATTTTTCCCCCATTTCGCAGATAATACTCTCGTCAAGGGAATTTCAAACGAAAATTCAGTTGAAAGGAAAGGAGGTCCGACCAATGGATCAGAGAAACGCATATCAGCCTGCCGAGATCGGTGAGAAATCCAAAGCGGAAATCGACCGTCTCGAATCGGAAATGAGCAAAGCTAACAAGAAGGATATCATCCTTGTCGCATATGAAAAGCAGTAGGCCTGAACAAGCCCCAGAGAAAAAGAGGACTCCCGGATTGGGATCCTCTTTTTTTCATCTTCATTACACCTCATCCAATCACCTTATTATTTTATTGGAAAAGTGCTATACTAATACAATTAACTGAAATCTTTTCATAAAAAGAAAGGAGAGCGGCATGGCACACCAGATGAAAACGATTCTCAAAAACAAGACGAAAAAAGCCGCTGAACAAGAACCGACCAAAAGAATGGAAATTCCGGTGTTTCGAACGGATCCCGATGTAGGGCTGTCCCAGGAGGCGGTCCGACTCCGCCTGGAACACGGTTATGATAATCAGACGGTGGACGGTCCGTCTAAAACAGTCAAACAGATCGTCATCCGCAATGTGTTTACTTTCTTCAACCTGATCTTCTTCCTCTTGGCAGTCTTCGTGATTTCCTCGGGCTCCTTCCGCGATCTGATGTTTCTCCCCATCGTCATCGCCAATACCGCCATCGGTATCGTACAGGAGCTGCGTGCCAAGCAAACCCTGGACAAGCTTTCCCTGCTGTCCGCTCCTCACGCCACGGTGATCCGCGACGGAACGGAACAGACCGTTTCCTCGGAAGGACTGGTACGGGACGATGTGGTGATCTTCTCCTCCGGCAATCAAATCGGCGCCGACGCCACGGTGCTGACCGGAGAAATTCAAGTCAACGAATCCCTGATCACCGGAGAATCCAACTCCATCATGAAAAAAGAAGGCGACTCCCTGCTTTCCGGCAGCTTCGTGGTATCCGGCAAATGCCGCGCCCGGCTGGATCACGTGGGCGCCGATTCCTACGTTTCCAAGCTCACCGTAGAAGCCAAAAAGAACGGCAAGCGGAAGAAATCGGAGATGATGAATTCGCTGAACAAGCTGATCATCGTCATCGGCGTCATCGTGATTCCCTTTGGCATCATCCTGTTCAGCCAGCAGATGTTCACGTTGGGATTGTCCTATCAGCGTTCCGTCGTCGCAACGGCCGCCGCTCTGATTGGCATGATTCCGGAAGGACTTTATTTGCTAACCAGCGTAGCCTTGGCGGTCAGCGTGGTTCGGCTGGCCAGCCGCAAGACTCTGGTACAGGAGCTCAACTGCATCGAAACGCTGGCCCGAGTGGACGTGCTCTGCGTGGATAAAACCGGCACCATCACCGAAAACGCCATGCAGGTAGATGAAATCGTTCCGCTTTCGGCCGATTCCTGCGGAGAAGAGGATATCACCACCATTCTTAACGCCTTTTACCGAGCCATGGACGCGGATAATAATACCGCCCAGGCCATGAAAGCGCGTTTTTCCGCACCCAGCGCCTGGAAGGCCGAAAAGACCATTCCCTTCTCGTCCGCCACCAAGTGGAGTGCCGCGTCCTTCGGAGAGGAAGGGAGCTTCATCGTAGGCGCTCCGGAGTTTATCCTGCGGGAACAGTACGCTCCTTATCGTGAAACCGTGGAAAGCTACTCGGCTCAAGGCAGCCGGGTCCTGCTGCTGGCTCAATACGACGGCCTTTTGGATGAGCCCTTGGCTCAGGGCGGACCCTTTACCGCGCCCTTGTACCCCCTAGCTCTAATTACGATTTCCAACCGCATCCGGGAAAGCGCGCCGGAAACCTTTCATTTCTTTGAAGAACAGGGTGTGGCAATCAAGGTGATCTCCGGAGACAACCCCCTCACCGTTTCGGAGGTCGCTCGCAAAGCAGGTGTGGCGGGAGCGGAACGTTATGTGGACGCCGCCACCCTCTCCACCACGGAGCAGATCGAACAGGCGGTCAACGACTATACGGTGTTCGGCCGGGTCACCCCGGATCAGAAGCGAAAATTTGTGAAAGCACTGAAAAAGGCCGGGCATACCGTGGCCATGACCGGCGATGGCGTCAATGACGTTTTAGCGTTGAAGGACGCGGACTGCAGCGTTGCCATGGCTTCCGGCAGCGACGCCGCCTGTCACGTTTCTCAGCTGGTGCTCCTGAACTCCGATTTCGCTTCCATGCCGCAGGTGGTTATGGAGGGACGCAGAGTCATCAACAATATCGAGCGAGCCACCTCGCTGTTTCTCGTCAAAAACATCTTTTCGTTCCTGCTGGCTCTGATCACCATTTTCGTGACACTGCCCTATCCGGTGACGCCCATGCAGCTTTCCATGGTCAGCTTGATTACCATTGGAATTCCCTCTTTCTTCCTGGCGCTGGAGCCCAACAGCAGTCTGGTCCACGGGCACTTCCTGCGAAATGTGGTCCGCAGAGCTCTGCCGGGAGCTTTGACCGATTTGTTTGTTGTCCTGGGAGTTTTGATGTTCCACCAGGCCTTTCATCTCACCACCGACGAGCTTTCCACGATCTCCGCCATCATGCTGGCCATCGTGGGTCTCATGGTCCTCTATCAGGTATCAAAGCCGCTGAACAAACCCCGGATGGCAGTTCTCGTCGCCATGATTCTGCTGTTTGGCTTCTGCGTGTTTGTTCTGGGCGATTTCTTCATGCTCTCCAAGCTCTCCTGGGGTGCCACCCTTGTTCTGGCGGTGTTCGTCATGCTAGCCTATCCGGTGATGCGTTTGATTTTGAGAGCGTTTGAAAAACTCGCTCAAATCTTCTCCACCATCGCGGAAAATCGTCTTAAGAAACAAAGACGTCCTCGGAAACGGCGCCACAAAAAACATGC
>CAUHLX010000134.1 GCA_959606705.1 uncultured Bacillota bacterium
GGGAGACAGGCTACTGTGATTGAGCTTCGGGTTGCGCCCGATGATATGGGCAAGGTGATCGGAAAGCAGGGCCGGATTGCAAAAGCGCTCCGCACTGTGGTGAAAGCCGCCGCCACCAGAGAGAACAAGAAGGTAGTAGTTGAAATAATGCAGTGAGGACGGACCGCCGGCAAGGGCGGTCTCTTGCTATGAGGAGACAAGATGGAACAGATCCGTTTGGGACAGATTACGGCCGCTGTGGGCTTGAAAGGGGAGCTTCGGGTTTACCCCTACACGGATTACAAGGAAAAATTTGAGGAGCTGCCTCACGTTCTGCTGGACGGAGTGACACGGAAAGTGGAAAAGCTGCGGTACCAAAAGAATATGGTCGTACTGAAGCTGACGGGAATCGATGATCGTACGGCCGCGGAAGCGCAGCAGGGAAAGTATCTGTTCATCGGCAAGGAAGACGCAGGTCCGCTGCCGGAGGGTACTTACTACGTGAAGGATCTGCTGGGGCTTGAGGTGACTGACGAGGGGGGCGCGCCGGTGGGAACATTGAAAGACGTCATAAAAAACACCCTGGCTCAGGATCTGTACGAAATTGAAATGGAAAATGGGAAAACGTTTCTTTTGCCGGCGGTGGAAGCCTTTGTCAAAGAAATTGACATGGAGGACCGGAGGATGGTCATCCACTTGATCGAGGGGCTGGTGGAAGGATGAAAATCGACATTCTCACCCTGTTTCCCGAGATGTTTGCCCCGGTGACGGAACAAAGCATTTTGGGCCGGGCCGCGGAACGTGGCCTGCTGGAGTTTCGAGTGGAAAACATTCGCGACTACAGTTTGGACAAGCATCATAAAACCGACGACACTCCCTTTGGCGGAGGCGCCGGTATGGTGATGACGGCGGAGCCCGCGTTTCGAGCGCTGAGAGCCATCGGCGCGGAAGGAAAACGGATTTTATACCCCTCTCCGCGAGGCCGTGTGCTGGATCGCGCTCTCGTGGAGGAGCTGGCCGGACAGGAGGAGCTGGTGATTCTCTGTGGCCATTACGAGGGCGTGGACCAGCGGATTCTGGATTACTGGAAGATGGAAGAGGTCTCCATCGGGGATTACATTCTCACCGGAGGCGAGCTTCCGGCCATGGTGCTCATCGACGCGGTGGCTCGACTGATTCCCGGAGTGCTGGGAAGCCAGGATTCCCACAATGAGGAATCCATCTACTCCGGTTTGCTGGAATATCCTCAGTATACAAAACCTCGAACGTATGAAGGCTTGGAGGTGCCCGAAGTGCTGACTTCGGGGAATCATCTGCTGATCCACCACTGGCAGCTGGAGCAGTCCCTTCGTCTGACAAAGGAGCGCCGGCCGGATCTATTTCAGAAATATATGGAAAAAGCAGGAGAAAACCTCACAAAACAGGAAAAGAAACTTTTGAAAAAAGTGCTGGAATAAGATATACTGATCTAAAAGAATCATTGTTGAAACGGGGCTTTCAAATGGGATCGGCAAAAGAGAAAAGCAAGAGAAAAAAAAGACATATATGGGTTCCTCTGCTTCTGACGGCAATTGTGATCCTGTTCCTTATCATTTATGTGTACCCATCCGTCACCGGTGTGTTTGAGACGACTTCTGTCATCGAATACGACGGAATTCAGGTGGTGGACGAGGTGGACGCTTACTTCGTCCGGGACGAGACGGTTTACTACGCCAGCCGCGCCGGTGAGATCAATTATTACATCGGAGAAGGAGAACAGGTTCGCAAAGGCACTCCCATTTTGAAGATCATCGGAGGCGCCGCGCCGGAAGGAAGCAGCCAGTACGGTGACTTTCTCAATCGGGTGGCCGGGTTCAATATGGGCGACAGTCTGTTCAGCAGCGATATGAAGCGTCTGGACACCGAATTGGAACGGCTCAATCAAGAGCTCAATGCGGAAAGCCAGCGAAGGTATCCGGATCAGAATACGATTACGGATCTGAATACCAAGATCGCCAAGCTGCAGAGTAAGAAGAATCATCTTCAAACCTCTCAGGATTCCGCCCAGGCGGAGCTGGACGCACAGTCCATGCCGGTGGGCAGCTACGGTCAGACACCCAGTCAGTACACCAGTCCCTGCAACGGGATCATCAGCTACTATCTGGATGGGTACGAGACGGAGTTCACGACCGAAAATATGAGACTTCTGTCAAAAGCCAAGGTGGAAAAGCTGGATTTGGAGCACGCGGTCACCAATGTGACCAGAGATCATACCAGAATCAACGAACCGCTTTACAAAGTGGTGCAAAACAACGAATGGTACGTGGTGTTCTGGGTGGACCAGGACAACATTTCAAAATATCAGAAGGATCGCTCCGTGACGCTGCGTCTGCCTATGGAAGAGGTGGAGGGAACGGTTCGCGACATTTTGGAGGACGAGGATTATTATCTGATCGTACTCGAGTTCAACCGGTATTACGAAGACCTTTCACAGATCCGCAAGCTCCACACCGAGGTGGTGACCTCCGACTACAAGGGGTTGAAGGTTCGCAACGGCAGCATCACCACCAAGGACGGAGAGACCGGCGTATATGTGAAAGACATCAGCGGAGGCTACACGTTCAAACCGGTGAAGATCATCGCCACGGACGGGGAATACTCTCTGCTGGAGAGCTCCTATTTCAATAAAGAAACCTCGGAAGGAAGTATTCGCGTCAACACCGTGGACCCCTATGACGAGGTACTCAACAGCGGCAAGGTGGATAAGAACACCGAGGCTGATCAATAAGGGAGGGTGAATGAAAATGGGACACATTAAAGAGAACATCGAGAAAATCAACAGAGAAAAGGACGAGATTACCGTACGAGCGGGTGGAAAGCCCGGAGATGTTCTGCTGGTGGCGGTGACCAAAACCCGCACTCCGGAAGAAATCAACGAAGCCATCGACGCGGGAGCTACGGATATCGGGGAAAACAAGGTTCAGGAAGTCATGGATAAGTTTGACGCGGTGAAACCGGTCCGCTGGCATTTGATTGGACATTTGCAGACAAATAAGGTAAAATACATTATCGATAAGGTTTCGATGATCCATTCGGTGGATTCTCTGAAGCTGGCGGAGGAGATTGACAAGCGGGCCGCTCAGCACGGATTGACCATGGATATCCTGATTCAAGTGAATTCCGCCGAGGAAGAGAGCAAGTTCGGGATCACCACGGAAGAAACCGGTACGATGATCCGGGCGATTTTAGATACCTGCGAGCACGTGCGGATTCGCGGTCTCATGTGCATCGCGCCGTTTGCGGAAAATCCCGACGACGTGCGGATCTACTTCAGAGAAGTCAAAGCGCTGTTTGACGAGTACAAGACCATCGAACATCCGCGGGCGGATTTTCGATATCTGTCCATGGGAATGTCCCACGACTACGGCGTGGCCATTGAAGAGGGCTCCAACTTGATCCGCGTGGGAACCGCAATCTTCGGGGAACGGGATTACGGCAAGAAACAATAAATTCCGTTGTGACGGAAAAAATGAAAGATAAAGGAGAGAAAACATATGGGAGACGGACTGTTCAGCAAACTGAAGGTTCTGGTCGGTATTGAAGAAATTGATGAAGATGACGACGACTTGGAGGATGATTTGGCGCCGGCGTCCGTGCCGGAGCGCAGACCGATGGAGGTGCGCAGTTCTTATAGCCAGCCTCGTGTTGAGAACCGGGATTCCAGAGAATCCAGAGAGAATCGGGTGGTAGCCATGCAGCAGTCGAGAAACACGGCCCAGTTTAAGATGATCGTCATCGAGCCTAAGAGCTTTGACGAATGCCCCAAGCTGGTGGATAATCTGAAGGCCAGAAAGCCGGTCATCATCAATCTGGAAAAGATCGAATCCGACGTGGCGCGGAAAATTTTTGATTTCCTGAGCGGAGCGACCTACGCCCTCAGCGGAAACGTGCAGAAGGTCGCGAACAATATTTTTGTTTTCGCTCCTGAAAATGTGGACGTCAGCTCCAGCGTGGATCAAAAGGGCGGATACGGCGATGGCATCAAAAGTCCGTGGAGGTAGTGTCCGATGTTTGTAATACGAGCGATTAACCTCTTTTTTGAAATTGTGTTTCTGCTGGTTCTCGTACGCTGTGTGGGCAGCTTTTTCATCCGGCCGGGGGATAGCATCTATCGATTTTATTTGAGTATCTGCAGTCTGACGGAGCCCATTCTGGCCCCTTGCAGAAAACTGCTTTCCCGAATCGGATTCGGCGGCGGTATGATCGATTTTTCCCCGGTGCTGGCCATGCTGATTCTGGGTGTGGTTCAGCGTGTGCTTACCAGTGTTTTAGTTCGATTGATGTTTTAAGGAGGCGGCAACGATATGATCACTCCGCTGGATATTCAAAATAAGGAGTTTTCCAAAGGGGTCAGGGGCTATAAGGAAGAGGAAGTGGATTCCTTTTTGGATCTGATCACCATCGATATGGAAAAGCTCATTGATGAAAACCAGAAGATGAAGGCCCAAATGAAGGCTATGAATGTGGATCTGGAGCGTTACAAAAATTCGGAGAGCGCGGTGTTGGATACCCTGGAAGCCGCGAAAGCTCTGATGAATGACATTTCCGCCAGCGCCGAAAAGCGGGCGCAGATTCTTTTGAAAAACGCCGAACTGGAGGCGGAAAGCATCACCAGGGAAGCCAAGGAGTCCGTAGAACGTTATCGGGAGGAAGCCGCCGGTCTGAAAAATCGAGTCGGCGTATTTAAAACCAGATTTCGCACAATGCTGGAATCCGAGCTGGAGCGATTCGACACTCTGAGCGTGGAACTCTTCGGAGAGTTTGACGAACAGAGCTTCGCGGAATTGTCCCGCCTTACGGGAGGCTCCTCCGCAGAACGTTCGGGCGCCGCGGTTGCCGGATGGGCTTCGCCTATGGAGCCGACTTCGACGAAAACCATTACTAATCTGAGGACAGGAGACGGGGCCGAATAGCCCCGTAAATTTTTCGATGTATTATATTTTGATACTAGGAGTGATTCTGCTGGATCAGGTGACGAAATTTCTCGTTCGCAGCAGCATTCAGTTGGATCATACCATTCCGTTGATCGACGGAATCTTTCATTTGACCTATATTAACAACTATGGCGCGGCGTTCAGCATACTGGAGGGAAAGCAGTTTCTTCTCATCGGAGCCACGCTGATTGCGGTAATCGCCGTGATGATTTTTATCGTGTGGAAACGCAAGCTTGCTCACCCCATGCTGCTGTCCGGACTGGCGCTGATCGCCGGGGGCGGCATCGGAAATTTGATCGATCGAATTTGGCTGGGTTACGTGGTGGATTTCTTTGATTTCCGAATCTGGCCGGTGTTCAATGTGGCGGATATCGCGGTGGTCAGCGGCTGTCTCCTGCTTTTGGTCTACGTGCTGCTGGTGGAGGGCCGGGAATGACGGACGAACGGATGGAAAACACATTTGTAATAGAGGAAGAAGACAACGGCGTCCGTATGGACGCCGTACTTTCACGCCTTCTTTCCGAAGAGGCTTCACGGAGTTTTCTGCAGAAGCTCATCGAACAGGGAGCGGTCAGCGTAAACGGGAGCGTGGAAACCTCCAAAAAGCTGTGCCTTAAGACCGGAGATCAGGTGTGTGTGGTCTTGCCGGAGCCTGCGCGCCTTGATGTGGAGCCGGAGGATCTGCCCTTGTCCGTGGTCTATGAGGACGATGACGTACTGGTGGTGGACAAGCCGAAGGGAATGGTGGTTCATCCCGCTCCGGGAAATCTTCGAGGAACGCTGGTCAACGCCATTCTCTTCCACTGCGGCAGCCTTTCCTCCATCAACGGAGTCATCCGCCCGGGAATCGTACACCGCATCGACAAGGACACCAGCGGTCTTTTAATGATCGCCAAGAACGACATGGCTCACCGCAGTCTGGCCGGTCAGTTGGAGGTCCACAGCATCCATAGAGTTTATGAAGCCGTGGTTTGGCACAATTTAAAGGAAGAGGAGGGTACCGTGGACGCGCCCATCGGGAGAGATCCTAAAAACCGTCTGCGCATGGCGGTGGTTGCCGAGGGCGGCCGCCGAGCGGTGACCCACTACCGGGTATTGGAGCGCTTCGGCTCCTTTACCCGTCTGGAAGCCCGTTTGGAAACCGGCAGGACGCACCAAATCCGTGTTCACATGGCCTATATCAAGCATCCGCTGTTAGGAGATCCGCTATACGGTCCCCACAGTGGGAATGGCCCTCGAAGCTTGCCTCCGGGACAATCTCCCGCTGCCGTAAAGGCTCTCGGCGGTGTGAACAGCCAGATGCTCCACGCCAAGACCCTGGGGTTTGTTCATCCGACCACGGGAGAATACCTAGAATTTCATAGCCCGCTCCCCCGGGAGTTTCAAATTGTTCTTGAGGCATTGAGAGGTGACCAATGAGTAAAGTAACGTTAAAAGCAAATCCCATGCTCTGTCCGGTACCGGCGGTCATGGTATCCTGCGGCAGCAGTCCGGAGGAATACAACATTTTCACCGTAGCCTGGACCGGCATCGTAAACTCCAAGCCGCCCTTGACCTATATATCGGTGCGGCCCATTCGTCACTCCTACGAGATTTTGAAACGAGAAGGGGAATTTGTCATCAATCTGACCACCGAGCAGCTGGCCTTTGCCACAGATTTCTGTGGTGTGCGTTCCGGGCGCGACCTCAATAAGTTCGAGACGCTAGGCTTGACTCCTCAGCCGGGGGAGCAGGTGAGCTGTCCCCTGATTCGGGAATCTCCCGTCAATCTGGAGTGCCGGGTGGCGGATGTGCTGGAGTTTCCCAGCCACCATATGTTCCTTGCTGAGATTTTAGCGGTTCACGTGGACGAAACGCTGCTTTCCGACGGCGGCAAGGTGGAATTAGCCAAGGCGGGGCTGATCTGCTACAGCCATGGAGAATATTTCGGATTGGCTTCCAAAGGCTTAGGCCGTTTTGGTTTTTCCGTCATGAAGGAAAAAACGAAACGGCGGATTCGCGGAGAAGAACGGAAAAAAACTGCGGGGCGGAAAAGAAAGTTTTAAAAAAGAGACGTATAAGCCCTTTTATATCCAATCCTTTGTGGTATAATGAACACCAAAGGACCGTAAGGTTCATTTCACCATAATCTACCGCTTGGCACCAGGGCGGTAAAGTCGCCTGCTGTCCGTTTTGCCGACAAATTGTGTCAGGACGCTCTTTGGGCAAACAGGCACCGCCGGAAGGATCGGTGATTGTGGTATAATGAACACCAAAGGACCATAAGGTCATAGGACCGGAAACGGCCATCCGGGTTCGCAGCCCGAGCCATCGGTCTTGTTGTCCGGAAAGGGAGGATCTCATGGAAGCTCAGATTTTAGAAGAACTGCACTGCATGAATCAAAAGATGGATCAAGGATTTTCCTCTGTCAACCAGCGACTGGACGGATTTGGACAGCGCTTTGAAGCAATGGACGAACGATTCTTTCGATTGAAAAATCGCGTGGATGATTAT
>CAUHLX010000135.1 GCA_959606705.1 uncultured Bacillota bacterium
CTGATTTTTATGTTGATCAAACCAGCCTTGCAGCTCCGGCAGGTCATCGATGATCGCCTGGTGAAGCTGCTGCGTCAGCCGAATGTTGGCCGGATCGGAAAATTCGGGCCGACCCGAGGTGGTGGAATAGATCTCGTCCATGGCGGTTCCGATGAGTTCCACCTGAGCGATGCGGTCCGCGTCCGGAATCCTGGTTTCATAGCCGGTGGCATCCAGAAGGAGAGCGGCGAAAAACAAGCCCGCTACCGCCGCATAGATCGCTAAGGATTTCAGGCTGCCCCAATTGAAAATCCGGATGGTCTTTTCCACGATCACCCGTCCCAGAGCAAAGCCCAGAAGAGCGCCGCAGACGTAACCGGCCAAGCGATAGGAGGAGGAGCCGTCTCCCAGCGTTTCGAAGTAGATGCCTAACAGGGTCATCCCCAGGAAGGCGAAGATCCAGGTGATGGGAGCGCGCAGAATGTGGAATACCAATCCGTCTCCCGCCCGTTCCAGCTTTCGGCCGTGATAAAGCGTGAAGGAAAGCAGATACATGGAGACGATGACCAATGCATACCAGAGCAATTGGGGAGGCGAAAACATTCCGCCGGAGCTGATGGATGACAGCAGGGGGGATGCGGAAAGCATCAAGTCCTGCCAGGTCCCGGTCTGAGTGAAACCGAAGAGATATTCCTCACAGTAATAGGCGATGAATTCCCCCATAATCGGCAGGATAAAATTGAATCCCAAGGCTCCGATGCAATGATGGAGCAGTGTCCCGGAGATCATCCCCGCGAAAACAGACACCATGAAAATGACCAGGATCGTCAGCAGGGTCAGAAAGAGCCACTGAGCGACGGCACCGCGGGAAAACACGTTTACCTGGGCCGGATCCGGGGGATTGGCGGGAGCCGATTCGGCGAGGGCTCTTCCGTGGTCCAGATAAACCGGCCGGCTGATCAGCATGAGAATCAAACCATTGGCCGTTGCCGGCGCGAAGGAAAGAAGGAAGCCCGAGATCAGATTGCTGTGAAAGAGCGTTCCGCGGGTGACCGGCATGGAGTGCGTCACCGCGGCGTCGGCGCCATTGTGCAGGTAACGGAACAGCACCAGAGCCGTGATAACCGGCAGCAGCAGGTTGACCGGAACGAAAAGCGGATTTCTTCCCATCAGGAGTTCTTGGATATAATAAGGTGTACTCGAATTGCCGTTTAAGTCCGAATAGGACATCAGGATGGGAAAGATCCCCGTCAGGAAGTAATAGGCGAATCCGATCACCGGAATGGCCCAAAATCTGCGCAGATTCTCTCGGATCAAAGCGCCCGAAAGGCTGAATTGATTTCTAGAAAAGCAGGTCTTCCAATTCATGATCCTCACCTCCTAACTCGTAAATGAATATTTCTTCCAGGGAGAGAGGAAGCAGATCGAACAGAATGGGATTCTGCGCGTCGATCAATTCTTCCACCTGCTCCCGCTTATCGCGAATGATCAAAAGCTCTACGTTTCCTCGGCGTTCGGAATGAAGTACGTTCAAGCCCGCATAACGGTCAGCGGCGCCGGCTTCGTCGGAACGGAAGGCCACTTGGACCTTGTGAATATCGGTCTTCAATTCATCCAGCTCCCGTTCGATTTTCATGCTGCCGTGAGAGAGAATCCCGATGGAATCACAGATTCCTTCCATTTCACGCAGGTTGTGAGAAGAGACCAGAACCGTCATGCCCCGTTCCGCCACATCTTCCACCACGTATTTCCAAACCAGCTTGCGGACAATGGGGTCCAGCCCGTCGATGGGCTCATCCAGAATGAGAAAGTCCGGCCGGCAGGACATGATCAGGGCAAAGGCCGCCTGCTTCTGCATCCCCTTGGAGAAGCGAGACAGCTTGCGCTTGGAATCCAACGCGAATTTTTCCGTCATTTCCTGAAACCGAAGGCGGTCGAATTGCGGATAAAGCAAGCTGTAAAAACCAGCCGCCTCCCGCATTCCGTAACCGGAATAGAAGTGGAGATCATCCGGAATGTAGCCAATACGGGATTTTACCGCTCGATTTTCGTAGACCGGCTGCTGGTCGATCAAAATCGAGCCGCTGTCCGGTCGAAGAAAGCCGGTGAGGTGTTTGATCAGCGTGGTTTTTCCGGCGCCGTTGGTCCCGACCAGTCCGTAGATCGAACCGGTTTGAACATGGAGATCCAGCGCGGAAAGCGCGGGAACTCCGTCAAAGCTTTTACTGAGCTGCTGCACTTGGATCATTTTATATTATCCCCCTTTTGATTGGAATGAAGGTCGGCTTCCTGACGATCCAGGATCTCCACGGTAATCGACCGGATCTCGGAAAATGATAAACCGAGATAGACCAAGTCCCGAACGTCATCTTTCAGGCGGTCCGTAATCTCCGCCAGGCGCCTGGAATCCCGATGTCTGGATTCCGGCGGCGCCACGAAGCTGCCCAGGCCCGACGCGGTGTAGATATACCCCTGTTGTTCCAATTCGCGGTAGGCCTTTTGGATGGTGTTGGGATTGACCGTCAACATGCCCGCCAGCTCTCGGACGGAAGGGATTTTACCCTCCACGGGAAGGATGCCGGTGACGATCAGTTCTTTCATTTTATCTACGATTTGTTCGTAGATCGACTTGCGGGACTTCAGGTCCAGCTGAAACATTATATCAACCCCCTTTGATTGATTTGTACTAAGTGTACTACTTCGAATGATACACTGTCAAGCAGTTTTGATTAAAAGGGCGGAGTTTCTTTTTTCATGAAATCTCGGGACATGCTATAATGATCGCAACGATCCGTGTCGGCGTTGCCGAGGGGAAGCGATCATTGAATCATGCATTGAAGCGATCATTGAATCATGCATTGAAGCGATCGAGACATGATATAATGATCGCAGCGACCTCGGGCGCTGTTCGCGCAAGGAAGCGATCATTGAATCATGCATTGAAGCGATCGAATCATGATATAATGATCGCAGAAAAATTCACAAGGAGAACGATATGAGGATCAAAGAATATAACATTCGTGGCTTCCGGCTCCGTGCACACCATCTGGATCGAAAAATTCCTCTTGAGGAGATCGCGGAGGCCGCCGGCGCCTGCGGTTTGCAGAACTCTCCGCCCGGCGCATGGGAAACCGCGCTGTTCCACCGGCTGGAGCATTGTACGCTGCCGGTCCTTCACAAAGCGCTGTATCAGGACAAATGCCTGCTGCAGGCCTGGAGCTTTCGAGGTGCACCCGTGGTGTTTCCAACCGCTCTGAGCGATGTTTTCCTCACGCCGCTCATTGCCGAGGAAGGGGAGCAGCCGTGGATTTACACCGCGGGCATCAGCGGCGCGCTGGATTTTCTGCAAATGCCGTTTGATGAGCTGCTGATCCGTTTGAAAGAAGTCATAACATATTTGGACAGCCATTCCATCAAGAGCAAGGAAGCGCTGGACCGGACTCTGGCTGAGCTTATGGAGAGGGATTTGCCGCCGGAAACGCGTTCTCTTTGGCACGCGCCGTCCATGTATGGCAGTCCGGAAAAACAGACTGTGGGAGAGGCCGCGGTTTCCTTCCTGCTGCGGCCCTGTTCGTATTCGTCCTTGGTGGTGTTTGGACAACGAGAGGGGATCAGCCCCACGTTTACTTCTTTTGAAAATTGGACGGGACATACGCCGGAAGGCGTAGAAGACGGAGCGAAAGAGTTAGTGCGCAGATTTCTCCATTGCTACGGTCCCGCCGGTGTGGATTCCTTTCAAACTTGGCTGGGCTGCTCCACGAAGCAGGCCCGCCGGCTTTGGGAAACCGCGGCTGAGGAACTCGAACCTCTCGAGGTGGGAGGAAAACAGCGTTTTCTGCTGTCGGCGGATCGGAAGAGCTTGCTGGAATCCGAGATCGATGAGGGAAGCTTGCTCTTGCTGGGCGCCCACGACCCCTATTTGGATCAGAAGGACAGAGAGGTTCTCTTGGAAGACAAAGCGCGTCAAAAAGAGGTTTGGAGGTATGTGGGCAATCCCGGCGTGATTTTGAAGGGCGGCCGGATTGTCGGCACATGGAGATCCAAAACGCGAAGAGATCAGCTGGAGCTCTCCTTGACAGTATGGGAGGGGGGCTCGGCTTCGGAGTGTCGGAAGCTGAAAGCGCTTGCGGAAGAATACGCCGCCTTCCGGTCGCTGAGCTTGAAAAGCTGCGACCTGGAAACCCCCTAGAGACCGGGAGACTACTCGTGGTCGTGACTGCCGCTGTGTTCCGACCGATGTGCTTCGCTATGCTGTGTTCCGCCGTCTTCTGCGCGTCCGTGTTCGGAGGCACAGGAGTGAATCTGCTCCTTGATTTCGCCGATTCCGCAATGGGAATACTGTTCGATCCGCATTTCCGGCATGTATTCCTGCAGCTGCATCAAGGTGACGTATTTGCCGGCGGTGATGTGATGGGAGTGGGCGCTTTCCACCGTGGCGTCGTCCACCGCGTAGTAGTCCACGCCTAAATCCGAAAGCTCGGGGTCCAGGTCGGAAACCTTGGAAACCGCCGTTCGCAGAACCTCCATCAGTTGATCTTCGTAGCTCTGATCGTCCGTTTCCACACTGAAGGTCAGATAAGGACTGGTTTTTAAATAGGAGTCCAGCTCCTGTGTGACCAGGGTACGCACCGCGTCCTGAACCTTTTGGTTGCGGAGATCGCTCTGCCTGAGAATCGCCTCCCCATCCTTGTTGTAGGCGCGGACCCCGATGATCCGGTCGAAGCGGTTGACACTCAACTCGATGGAGGGGTTGACATCCAGACTCACCAGAGCCTCCGGAGTAAAGTAGAGTCTTCCGCCCAAAAGGGAGAGGGGGACCAGGAGAACCAGGCAAGCGGCCACGGAACCCAGGGTCCGCCAGGTTTTCGTTTTCCCTGCGGCTTTCTTGGGAACGGAGACCACGTCGCCCTTTTTCCAGCCGGCCTCCGCCCGCACGGAAAGAAACGATCCGCCGGAAACCATGACGGTAGCCTGCCGGCCTTTGATTTCGATTACGATTCCTTTCTTCATGGCTTCATCTCCTTTCCCTGCGGAAGAAACGCTTGAATTCCCGGATAGTCACCCTGAAGCAGCACGGCCAGGGTGACGATGTATTTGCGGTGCTTTTCGATGGTTTTGGGGGAGAGGGAAAATCGTTCCGCCAGTTCCCGCTGGGGAAGCTGTCGCCGTTGGGTCAGCATGGATCGAAGCGTCGAATCCCCATTGACAGCCAGTGCGATTTCCAGGCATTGGCGCCGCGCCCGATCCTGCTTGGGGCAGATTTTCGGAAGCTGGGAAAAGAGAATTCCGTAATGGGACAGCTCTTCGTTCAAGCCGTCGATTTCCTCACAAAGCCTTTGCCGTTCCTTGGTTCGGTCATATTGCCTCAGAGAAACGGCCTCTTCCACCGGAGTGTCTCGAAGGTCCCCTCGATCGCCGCCGGGAAAGGCGATGACTTGATGATTTTTCCGTTCCTTGCGGCTCTCATCGATCAGCCGGTTGCGTACGCATACCTGGACAAAGGATAAGAAGTGACCCTTGCCGATCTCATACTGCCGGACGCAGTTGACAAACACCAGCATGGCCATACTGAGCATATCATCGTATTCCAGAGCCAGATCTTTGAGGGAACCGATCAGTTTTTTTAAAAAGGGCAGATAGTCCCGCAGCAATCGATCTCTTTCACCGGAGTCTTCCGCGGCCAGCGCAAGCCTCTTGTCCAAATCATCCACAGCGTATCTCCTTTGATCTATTCTTGAATTTGTTTGATTCATAATAGAATACGAAGTCGTACCCACTATTTAATAGGGTAACAGAGAAAATAAATAATTTCCAGATTTTTTGCGAAGGACCCTACGATTTTTATTCCGTCGTCCCGTATTCTATTAACGGATTACAAAATAGGCCGGCGAAACGCCGGGTGTCTCTTAAATTTTAATCGTTCGGAGAAGAAAGGAATGTTTATCATGAAACAGAAGAAAATTTTACTTACGTTAACTCTTTCCGCCATGCTGGTGGCGGGCAGCGCCATGCCTGCGTTTGCCGCTTCCCTGCCCACCTGTTCCGTAAACGGCTGCAATCAGACTGCCGCGCATACGCATTACGGCACCTGCTACGCCGGGCACTATTACGGAGACGGTCACGACCACAGCAGCTACGGAAGCGGACATCACGGCGGGCACGGTTCTCATTCCGGCGGACATCACGGCGGGCACGGACATTGCTAAACGCCAAAGCTGCTAAGAGATAACAAAACAACAAAGCTGCGAATTGATCCGATGGAAGTATCATAGCAAGCGCGAAAAGAACGGCTGCGAGAAGAAACCTTCTCTTAAGCCGTTCTTTTTCGTATGCAGGCAAGTCAGAGAAAGCGCTTTCGGTATTCCAGCGGGGTTTGACCGGTGATCTTTTTGAATGTTTGATAAAAGTAGCTGGTTTTCGAGAATCCGGCAGCTTCCGAGATATCGGAGATGGAACGGATTGAGTGACTCAACTGGTAGGCGGCGGTTTCGATTCGGTAACGGACCAGATACTCGAAGGGCGTCATGCCTAGGATCTTTCTAAAACAGCGGCAGCATTCACTGCTGCTGATGTGTGCCGAGGCGGCAATCTCATTTAATGAAAGCTTCCGCCCGTAATTTTGGTGAATCATTTCCAGCATGACTTTGATCCTGACTTGACTCACATCGCCGCTCCTTTTTTTACTGTTCAGAAGCGTAGGATTGCTGCGCAGCAGATTCATCCAGAGCAAGCAGAGCTGGTTGCGGATTTCCAGTTCATAACCGAAGGGCTGGATGGCCTCCTGAACAAAGACTTCCTCCAGAATGCTGAGAATCTCTTTCTGCCAGGGAACAGCAGGTTTTAGAACGAGGCAGTTAAAATCTGAATTGGAAAGGACCGGAAGCACGTATTTGCTGTGCAGGATAGGGGAACGGCCGCTGAGGGCGGAAGGATCCACTTGAATGCTGAAGGATATGCTTTTGGTTTGATAAGCTCGGCTCCTGTGCAGGATGTTGTTGTTAATGAAGATTCCATCTCCGGGTGAAAGGAGAAACTCGTCCTGATTTACCACATATTCCAGGCAACCCTCCAAGACTACCGTAAACTGCAGCGTTTCATGCCAATGCCTCTGGACGGAAGGAACGGAATACTGCTGAAATTCATCTATGAGAATCTCGTAAGGCAACGCTCCGGACGAAGGAGCGGAAATCTCTTTCAGCCGCTCGTCTACGCCAACCTCCGGAGAGCGTCGGATTCCGGAGTAATCCTTCGGAAGATTGTCCGAAGTGATCGTTCCAATGTTTTCCTGTTTATGTTTCATTGAAGCCTCTCTTTTTTATTGTTGCTAATATATTGGAATAACTTGAATCGATATTGT
>CAUHLX010000136.1 GCA_959606705.1 uncultured Bacillota bacterium
CATGAATGTGCCCGTGGCGCAGGTCATGGCCGGCGTGCAGTCGGAGATCGACCGTCTGCCTAAAGTACGGGCCGCGGGGGGCGGGGATAACCTGTACGGATCCAGAAGACTGAACCAGATCCTGATGGAGGCGGAGAAAACCGCGGAGGAGTTTAAGGACGAATACGTCAGCGTGGAGCATTTCTATCTGGCCCTGCTGGCGGAAAAGGGTTCGCCCTCCGCGGAAATTTTCAAGAAGTACAATATCACGAAAAACGGGTTTCTGGACGCGCTGTCCAAGGTGAGGGGAAACCAGCGGGTGACCACTCAAAATCCGGAGGACAGCTACGAAGCGCTGGAAAAGTACGGCCGGGATCTGGTGGAGATGGCCCGACAGGGTAAGCTGGACCCGGTCATCGGCAGAGATTCCGAGATTCGGCATACCATTCAGATTTTATCTCGGCGAACCAAGAACAATCCGGTGCTCATCGGCGAGCCCGGGGTAGGAAAAACAGCGGTGGTGGAGGGTTTGGCTCAGCGAATCGTCAACGGAGACGTTCCGGAAGGGCTGAAGGACAAGACCATCTTCGCGCTGGATATGGGGGCCTTGATCGCGGGAGCGAAATTCCGCGGGGAGTTTGAGGAACGGCTGAAAGCGGTTCTCTCCGAGATTGAAAAGTCCAACGGGCGAATCATTTTGTTCATCGATGAAATTCACAACATTGTGGGGGCGGGCAGGACGGAGGGCTCCATGGATGCCGGCAATCTGCTGAAGCCCAAGCTGGCGAGAGGCGAGCTGCACTGCATCGGGGCCACCACGCTGGACGAGTACCGCAAGTACATTGAAAAGGACGCGGCGCTGGAACGTCGATTCCAGAAGATCATGGTGGAGCAGCCTACGGTGGAGGATACCATCTCCATTCTGAGAGGATTGAAAGAACGGTTTGAAATTCACCACGGGGTGCGGATCACCGATAGTGCGCTGATCGCCTGCGCCACACTTTCGGACCGCTACATCAGCGATCGCTTCCTCCCTGACAAGGCCATCGACCTGATGGATGAGGCGGCTTCCATGATTCGTACCGAAATCGACAGCATGCCGGCGGAGCTGGATGAAATCTCCCGGAAAATCATGCAGCTGGAGATCGAAAAGCAGGCGCTGGGAAAGGAAAGCGACGCCGGTTCCAAAGCCAGACTGGCCAACATCGAAAAAGAGTTGTCGGAGCTGCGCAGTGAAAGCGACGCGATGCGGGCGCAGTGGGAAAACGAAAAGAAGGCGATTACGGAGCAGAAGGCAACCAAACAGGAGATCGAGGACGTCCGCCATCAGATCGAAGAGGCGGAGCGGAATTACGATCTGGAAAAACTGGCCCAGCTGAAATACGGGACTCTGCCCGATCTGGAAAAGCGGCTGGAGGCGGAGAAGGAAAAGAACGTCCAGGCGGATCAGCATCGTCTGTTGAAGGAAGAAGTTGGTGAGGAAGAGATCGCGGAAGTGGTGGGCAAATGGACCGGAATTCCGGTGAGCCGGCTGGTGGAATCGGAACGGGAAAAGCTGCTCAAGCTGGCGGAGGTTCTCCATGAGCGGGTCATCGGTCAGGAGGAAGCGGTCACGGCGGTATCGGAGGCGGTGCTGCGGGCGAGAGCCGGACTGAAGGATCAGAATCGGCCCATCGGTTCCTTTATCTTTCTGGGACCCACCGGTGTGGGCAAGACGGAGCTGGCCAAGGCTCTCTCGGAGGCGCTGTTTGACAGCGAGAAGAACATGGTGCGGATCGACATGTCGGAGTACATGGAGAAATATTCCGTGTCCAGGCTGATCGGGGCACCTCCGGGATATGTGGGCTACGACGAGGGCGGACAGCTCACGGAGGCCGTGCGGCGGCATCCCTACAGCGTGATTCTGTTCGATGAAATCGAAAAGGCGCACCCGGATGTGTTCAACATTTTGCTGCAGCTGCTGGACGACGGACGGCTGACCGACAATCAGGGCCACACGGTGGACTTTAAGAATACCATCGTAATTATGACCTCTAATTTAGGCAGCGGTTATCTGACGGAACACATCCATCAGGACGGAACCATCGATCCGGAGGTGAAGGCGGATGTGGAAAATGAGCTGAAGCGGCATTTCCGGCCGGAATTTCTCAACCGAATTGACGATATCGTGGTGTTCTCACCGCTGACAGAGGCTCAGATCGGCAGGATCATCGATCTGTCGATGAATGAGATCCGCTGCCGCCTGGTGGACCGGAACATCAAGCTGGGGATTACGGACGAGGCGAAGCGCTTGATTTGTCAGGAGGCTTACTCACCGATTTACGGCGCGCGTCCGGTGAAGCGTTATCTGCAAAAGTATGTGGAAACGGCCCTGGCGGAGCATCTAATCCGTGGGGAGATCAAGGACGGAGACACGGTAACGCTCAATGCCGTCGACGGAGAACTGACCATTGTGTAAATTGGCAGGAAGGGGAAGGTTGAGAATGGCTGGGAATGGCTGCGGAACTGGCTAAGAATGCGGGGAAGGTGGATGGACGAGGGGCCTTCGCCGGGCCCCGCGGAGCTGGCTAAGAATGCGGGGAAGGTGGATGGCCGTAGGGCCTTCGCCGGGCCCCGCGGAGCTGGCTAAGAATGCGGGGAAGGTGGATGGCTGCGAGGCCTTCGCCGGGCCCCGCGGAGCTCCAAAGCTTCCAAGCCCTCAAGCCCCCAGGGGCCCAAGGCTTCAAGCACCTAGGGTCTTCGGCCTTCAAGCACCCAGGGGCCTCGGCTCCGAAGCTTCTAAGCTTCTAAGCCCTCAAGCCCCTAGGGGCCCAAGGCTTCAAGCACCCAGGGTCTTCGACCTTCAAGCCTCAGGGGCCTCGGCTCCGAAACTTCTAAGCTTCTAAGCCCTCAAGCCCCTAGGGTCTTCGGCCTTCAAGCCTCAGGGGCCTCGGCTCCGAAACTTCTAAGCTTCTAAGTTCCGAAAATCTGCTGATCTTATCTTATTTCGGAGCTATTTTTATAGAAAGGTTAACAATCTGCAATTTAATGGAAAATAATTGCCTGATTTAAGCTAGTCTTATCCTATGTCATCCATTTTGAGCGAAAAGGTTAGGAATTAAGCGTTTTTCTAACCTTTTCGCTATTTTTATGTGAAATAAGATAATATCGCCCTGAAAATCGGTAGAATAGAACGAGTTGACCGCTAGATTTAACCTTTTGGGAGAAAAAGACTAGATAAAAGATAACATCCGAGGATTTCTCGGAGCATTCGGAGAGCCAACACCCTATCCGCGCAACAAGCCAACCGCGCAACAAGCCAACCGCGCAACAACCCAACCGCGCAACCGCGCAACCGCGCAACAACCCAACAACCTATCTGCGCAATCGCCCGACCGCCCAACTACGCAACCGCCCAGCCGTTCAACAGCCCGACGGCTCAACTGTCCAAACCGGCCCAAGGACCGAAGTCGGCCTAGCTTTCCTCTGACCGCGCTTCCCGTTCTTTGGCCATATCGAGCGCTTTATGGACATCGGGATTGTCTTCCTTCAAAGCTTTTTCCAAATCTCTTTCAATGAGAGCGGAAGGGACGGGGGTCAACTGAGCTACGCTCCAGCCCAGCTTTTCTTTGACCGTAACCGCCAGAAACAGGTTGAGACCGTCGTATAGTCGGGGACCTTCTTCCGCCACCTCCATGGTAATCCCCAGAAGATAGACGTGAAGATCCTCTCCGTACGTTCGATCCTCATAGGCGCTGAGGTCCACCCAATTTGCGGCGTCCTCCCGGTCCAGTTCATTTGCCAGAGAAACCTGAGCGGAATCCACATTGAAAAAGCCGTTTTTGCGCTCTTCGTTGGCTGGATTCGAGTAGAAGTCCCGGACCTCCTGCTGATGCTCCGTCGAAGTGAGGTCCGCCAGCCGTTCCCAGTTCCCCGCGTCAATGGCGCCCACATAACTGTCCAGAATTTTGGAGCTGGACTGCATGACCATCATGATGGTCATCACACAGGAAATGAGGATCAGCGCCGTGATTACCGTTCGCAGACGGCTGTCACGGAGCTTTTTGCGGTTTGCCTGATCGGGGGCGAAAGGGTTTGCCAATCTGATTTCATCTGCCATAATTATCGTCTGCCTCGTCTTTCTGATCAACCATTGACCGAAGCTGCCGCTTCCAGCCAGATTTCCTCGGATTTTACCGCCTGTTCCCAGAGCATCATGCTTCCGTTGAGAACTTGGGAGCCCTGCTCTTGCGCGTATTTTAAAAACAGGGTTTCCGTGGGATTGTAAATCAGGTCGATGGCGTACTTCGCGCGGATGTATTCTTTAGGAAGCGGGCTTTTGTCCGAATGGGGGAACATGCCGATGGGGGTGCAGTTGATCAAAAGATCGAACCGGCGGTCGCTTTCTTTAAAATAATCATAGGATACGGTGTAAAGTCCGTGAAAGTTCTGTTTTCCACGGCTGACGATGGTCAGATCGAAGATGCCCAGATCCAAAAGAACTTTGGTAACCGCTTTCGCCGCGCCGCCCGAGCCCAGAACGATCGCTTCTTTTCCTTTCACAGGAACCTTGTTTTTGAGAAGGAGCTCTTGAAAACCGAAATAGTCCGTGTTATGCCCGATCAGTTTGCCATCCCGAAAGGCGATGGTGTTCACCGCGCCGATGTACTTTGCCTGGGGAGAAAGCTCGTCCAGATAGGGAATAACCGTTTCCTTATAAGGAATGGTTACGTTGAGACCGTGATAACCGGCGTCCTTCAAGGCTAAAAAACCTTCTTCAAAACGGTCCTTGGGGATTTCGATCAGGTCGTAGGTCCCTTCTATGTGATTTTCCTCCATTATTTTGGCGTGCATCTCAGGAGACTTGCTATGGGGCAGTTTTTCTCCGATTAATCCGAACTTATACATAAAGCGTGCTCCTTTCCTCTTGAATAGAGTGATCTGTCATTGTATTATACACGAAAATTTCTATTTAGGCAAAGCGTTGCCCTCACCGGATAAATAAGATATAATTGAACCATTCATATATTCAGGAAAGTGAGACGGAAACCATGCAAGAAAGAATTTTGATTACGGAAAGCTGTTCAACGCTTCGAGCGCTGGGAAGACAGGCGCTGGTGGGGCGATGGGGGATTGCGATTCTGGGCTTGATCCTCATGAATCTGTTGTCCAACATCCCGGTAATGGTCATCAATATGATCTTCGGAGATTCACTGGGAATTGAGTTTATCACGATGGTGTATGCCTTGATCATTAGCGGTCCCTTGAATTTTGGCTACGGTGCGATGATGCTCCACTTGTTCCGGCAGCAGCCCGCCTCGCCCTCCGAAGTGTTTTACGGCTTTGAGAAATTCGGAAAGACTTTCGGAATTTACGCCCTTACGACGCTGATTACCATTATCTGCGCGGTCGTCGTGGCCATTCCGGTGGCAATTCTGATCGCTGTTCTTATCGTTTCGGGTCAATCTACGGCAATGAACATGATCATCATTGTGCTGTTGTATCTCGTGGTCATATTCTGCGTGCTTGCGGTTCAGGTTCGCTACTCCATGATCTATTTCGTTTTGGCGGATCATCCCGACTACACGGTGATGGAGATTATTCGCGCCAATGTCAGGCTATTGGACGGCAATAAGAAAAAGGTGTTTTTACTGGAAATGTCTTTTGCCGGCTGGTTCATTCTCTTTTTCGCCGTAGTGTGCGTAGGGGTTTATATCGCGGAAATCCTGGGCATGCTGCTGATGATTCCCGGACTGTGGCTGTGGGTGTACATCATGGAATCGCTGGTAGCCTGCTATGAAATCGCCAGTGGTAATTTGAAGGTCAACGCGGTGGAAAATACGGGGACCATGTCTTATGTACCTCTGGCCGGAGAACCGGAAAAGAAATTGGCGTCCGAAGAAAAAACGGTGTCGGAAGGGAAAGAACCGGAAGCGGTATCCGCACCGCAAGCCGGGGCTGTGCAGGAAGCGGCGTCCGCACCGCAAGTTGAGGCCGCGCCGCAAGTTGAAGCCGCGCCGCAAGTTGAGGCTACGCCGGCCGCTGAAGCTGAGACGGAATCGGAAGTGGCTCCAAACGTTGAGACTGGGACGGAAGCGGCTCCAATCGTTGAGACTGGGACGGAAGCGGCTCCAAACGTTGAGGCCGCACCGCAAGCTCCCTCGGACGTTGCGGCTGGCCCGCAGGTCAAGGAATCGGAAACAGCCCCCGAGACCGGGACCGAAATAGAGACCGAGATCAAAACCGAGACCGAGACTGAAACCAAGACCAAGTCCGGGTCGGAGGAATAGCCGGTATGTTTGCCACATTTTCAAAGGTTCTGCTGTATTGGTCTTTTACGGCCTTTGGGATCGTGCTGGGGGTTTTAAAGCAGAAAAATCGGACGGCATCCGGCGTGCTGCGGCGCCTAGAGCCGGCTTTGTCCGTGATCCAGACGGTGACCCTGGTCGCATTGATCTTTGTTTTAGGTGCGGGCATCGGGGCCAATGAACAGGTGATGGACTCGATTTCTCAGATTGCGGTTTCCAGCATCCTGATCGCCGTGACCGGGATGGCGGGCAGTGTGGGCTGTGTGTTCGCGGCCCGAAAGTTTCTGAAGCTGGATCATTCCGGAGCGCCCGGGAACGGCGTGACGGAGGAAGAGGATGCCAAAGCCATACTCCTCGATGAAGAGCTATTGAAAGAGGAAGAGGCGGAGCCGAAGAAGGATCACACCATGTCGCTGATCGTAGTCTCCATTGCGGCGGGAATGGCCGCGGGCTATTTTCTGAGGCCCGCATTTCTGCTGGAGCATCAGGGCTTCCTCATTGATTTTCTTCTCTGCGCCATGCTGGTGACGCTGGGAATCGAAATGGGCGAAAAAGGCGGCGAAATCCTGCGGGACGTACGCATCGTGGGGCTGCGAATGATGCTGATTCCGGTGGCTATGATCGGCGGAACCTTGGTGTTCGGCATTGTGGGCGGGCTTCTTTCCGGCGTGTCTGTTTTGGACAGCTTGACGGTATCGGCGGGCTTTGGCTGGTACTCTCTGGGCCCGGCGCTGATCGCGCCGTATTCCGCTCAGCTCTCCGCCGTTTCCTTCCTGTGCAACATGGTGCGGGAGACGGTGGGAATCATCCTGATCCCCGTGGTAGCCAAGCGTGTGGGCGGGATCGAATGTACGGCGCTTCCCGGCATTTCGGCCATGGATCTGTGTCTGCCGGTGATCACTCGTTCGGCCGGAACGCGGGTGATCGTTTATTCCGTGGTTTCGGGAATGTGTATGTCAGTGCTGGTACCGGTGCTGATTCCCTTGTTTCTGTCCATCGGATAGGCGGAAAAATGAAGAAGTTTACGGTCTGACAGGCACAGCCCCCTTTTTCCTC
>CAUHLX010000137.1 GCA_959606705.1 uncultured Bacillota bacterium
CTTCCACCACAGTGAGGTTTCAGAGGAAATTTTCATCACCTCACGAAACTTGTCCGGATCGAATCGTTCTCCCGTGATCTCTTCCAGCTGTTTGATGGCCTCCAGAATCTGTCCCTTCATATACTTGATGTTCTGTTCATTTACTTCGTATTCATGATTGAACGGCATGTCAAACAGGATCATGGGAATGTGCAGTTCTTTGGCGATATTTTCGTACCACTTGATTACGGTATTGCAGATATTGTTGCAGCAGAAAATGAAATCCGGCAAGGGAATGTTGGCCGCTTCACAGCTCTGAAGATCCATATATGCCAGATTGACCCGGGCATAGGAACAGATGTCCACCGAATAGCCTCGTCCCTCCGAATGATTGATAAACTCCTGCGCATGCTTTCTAGCTCCGATGGCCGCCGCGTGATTCTCCGGATAGACCACATGAATCCCCATGGTCTCCAAAAGCTCCTGAGGAGATATGGAGGTTGCCCACGCTACCAGCTTTCCTTCCTTCTTAGCCTGTAAGGCCTCGGCGTAATGCTGATCCAGCAGTTCCCCTAACAGCTGCTTTGATGTCTTTCCACTTTCCACTTGTTTTCCTCCTGTCCTTTTCAGCCGAAGTTTTTTAACATACCCTATCTATACGCAAACGCCGTGCCAATGAAAGGGGAACTTGCCCCAGCTCGTCCGAAATCCCTCCGGAACGCCTGAGTTTAAAGGGAATTAAAAAATATGCTTTTTCGTTTCCGGGGGATAAAAACAAGCACCCTTATGGGACAGCGAGTAAAAAGTAAAAAAAATCGATGCATCTCCGCCTTATTCATCATAAGGGGGTATGCATCGATGCATCGCCTCGCTTTTATCTTCCTGCCTCTCGGGAGGCCTTCCGCGTTTTTCTGTCTAGAGACCGTATTTCTTCAGCTTTCGCACGATGGTGGACTGATCGACTTCCAGCATTTCCGCGATCTTTCTGGTCGAACCATATTTTTCCCTGGCCCGAGTCAGCAGACTGCGTTCCATGGACTCCGTCGCTTCCTTCAGTGTGGGGAACTCGCCGCCCCCTTTTCGTTCCGGCTCCGCCGCCGCGGTCACCCAAGGCAAATCGTTCAACTGCAGATAATCGTTGTTGCTGACAACCACCATGTTCTCCACCACGTTCTTCAGCTGGCGGATGTTTCCCGGCCAATTGTAGTTCTCCATTTCCCGAAGCACCTCAAACGTCATCTTCTTCTCCTGTCCGTACTGCTTGTTGAATCGATGGAGAAATTTCATCACCAGGGGTCCCACATCGTCTACCCGGTCCCGCAGAGCGGGAATCTCGATACAGACCACATTCAGACGATAGTAGAGATCATCCCGGAACTGGCCGTTTTGAATCATCTCCTGGAGATTCCGATTGGTAGCCGCAATGATGCGGATATCCACGGAAATCTGGTCCGTGGCCCCCACCCGGCTGATCATGTGAGTCTCCAAGACTCGGAGCAGCTTAACCTGTAGATTTAAAGACATTTCTCCGATTTCATCTAAAAATAAAGTCCCCCCGTGGGCCGCTTCGAACAATCCCGCCCGACCGCCCTTAACCGCTCCCGTGAACGCTCCTTCCAGATAGCCGAACAGTTCCGACTCCAGCAGATTTTCGGGAATGGCCCCACAATTGACCGCCACGAATTTCCCTTGACTTCTCAGGCTGTTCTCGTGGATATACCGAGCGACCACTTCCTTTCCCACACCGGATTCCCCGGTGATCAGCACCGTGGCGTCGAAGTTGGCCAGCCGTTTGGCCAAACAGTAAATTTCCTGCATTCTGCCGTCCGTCACCACAATATCCTGCATTTCTTCAGGCAGCTCCCCCGAATTGATTTGGGCCAGCTTCTGAAAATATTCGTTTTCCATTTCCCGGGCCCGCAGGAGTTCCTCCCGAAGCGCGTAGATTTCGGACATGTCCCTGGTGTTGATGATGATCCATTTGATCGCCCCGTCGGGGTCGAAAATAGGGGTGCCCGTGACGATGATATTCTTATTGTTCTGCGTGGCGTGATGCATGGATACCGATTGACGCTTTTCCTTCACCAGCACCGCTACCGAGGTCTTCATCCACACCGGGTTGATGAGA
This sequence comes from uncultured Bacillota bacterium, assembly GCA_959606705.1. Taxonomy (GTDB): domain Bacteria; phylum Bacillota; class Clostridia; order Peptostreptococcales; family Anaerovoracaceae; genus CAUHLX01. Next base: position 2,108 of record CAUHLX010000137.1, read on the forward strand.
TCCTTTAAATTCTTGCCATCCAGGTATTCCGGAGTGATCCCCGTGTTCTTTACATAAGCTTGATTGTACAGGAGTACGTTGCACTCGCCGTCCGTCACCAGAAAACCGTCGAAAGAAAACTCGATCAGCTGTCTCCACTCCTCCAGTGTCTGACTCATTTGATCCAATCTGGCGGCCATGGATATCTCATCGTAGAAATCGTGGAGCACGATGACATAACCGTCTTTCTGCCCCGCCTCCGCCCCGGTTCCCTCTCGATCCGCAATGCGAAAGAGACGAATTCCCAGTTCGTATTCTCCGCATTTACAGCGATAAATTTTTTCCTCGTCCAAGGTCTCCGGCGTAATTCGAGCCTGGGGCATCAGCTGGGCAAATTCCTTTCCCACCGCTTCCTCATGCCGAATTCCCAACAAATTTTCCGCCGCCGGATTGATGTGGTTGACCACCAGCACCTCATCCGTGTAAATTACTCCATTGGGAGAGTTTTCGATCGTTCCTTTGTAGTTGATTGAATTGACTGCCGCGTTTTGTTCCAATGCAAACATCCCCCTTGCTATCACATCCGTTTCCAAGCTTCCTTTTCCATTCTAGCACAAGGATTCAGGATTGTTCTATGGAATTATTTATCAATGAATTGTTCGGATTGATGTGAACTGCGTTCCGCCCCAAAGGTGTTCCGCAGCTCTTCCACCATATTTTCCAGTAAACGCTCCATATCCTTTTGAGCAAATTTATGATACCGGCACTGATCCATCCCTAAAAATCCATAGTGCAGAACATAGATATGATAAACCAGTTCCTCCACGTTCACATCGGCCCGCAGCTCCCCCTGCCGGACGGCTCGACGGATGTTCTCCTGTTTCAACTGATAAATCTCGTCGAATACCTGCTTTCGTTTTTCAAACACCGGCTTCAATTCCGGATTGGTCCACGCCTCCGCGAAGAAGTTTTCTTCCGAAAGATTCATCTTGGTACACAGAAGAAGGTCATTGCGAAGCTTTTCAAAGAATCCGGTCTTTTCCGCAAACACCTCGAAAAAGCTCTGCTTCATCCGGGCCAGATAAACGTCGGCCGCCTGCTCGTAGAGCAGGTATTTGTTTTCGAAGTGGTAATAGAGCGGGGTTCGGGAAACCCCGGCCCTTTTCGCGATGTCCTTCAAATTCGTTGCGGAATATCCTTGTTTCGCAAATAGCTCGATGGCGGCGTCGATGATCACATATTTCAGCGCATCAATCTCCAGCTTGCACTTATTCATCTCATCCCTCCTATCCGTGTGAGCAAACCGTTACGCAACTATTTTACATTGCCCATCTCAAAATCTCAAGCACGTCCTCTTCGTTCAGAGCGAGGGGGTTGTATGCCAGCATGCGATACTCCATGGTCCCCCGAACGATTTCCGGGAACATTTCCTCCGTCACGCCGATGGCGCTGATCTTCTTAGGAATTCCGATCCGCTCCAATAGCTCCGTCACCAGCTCCACGGCCAGCTTCGCGCCTTCCGAATCGGAAACGCCCTCCGCTTGACCGCCCAGTGCCTCGGCCACCTCTCGAAAACGGCGGGGATTGCCGGTCTGATTCTTTTTCATCACATGAGGCAGCATGATGGCGTTGGAGATTCCATGTGCCACATGCGCCGCCGCTCCCATGGACTGAGTAATCCCGTGAACCGCGCCCAGTCCGCCGTTGAGAAACGCCAGCCCCGCCAGTGAAGCGGCGATCCCCATGCCGCTTCTGGCTTCCTGATCCTGCCCGTCCCGTACCGCCTGTTCCAGATGGGTCCCGATCAACCTTATGGCGGAAAGTGCCAAAGCGTCGGAAAACGGATTGGCGTTCTTTGAAACATACGCTTCAATGGCGTGAGTGAGGGCATCGGCTCCCGTGGAAGCGGTAAGCTCGCCGGGACAGTCCACCGTGGCCAAGGGGTCGAGAATCGCCGCCTTGGGAATTAAAAATTCATGTGAAATGGAGGCCTTTCGATGTTTCCCGCTGTCCGTCAAAACCGAGGCCCCGGTCACCTCGCTGCCGCTGCCCGCCGTAGTAGGCACACACACCAGCGGCGGTAAAGGATGCTCGATGCTCCTCGTGCCGCCGAACATGTAATCCGCGGAGGAGCCCTCATTGGTCTGCAGCACGCACACCGCCTTGGCGGTATCGATGACACTTCCGCCCCCCAGAGCCGCGATCAAATCCGGTTGGAACGCTTTCACCCGATCGGCAATCTCATCCACTCCCTCCACCTCCGGATCCACCTGCGAATCCGTGTTGACACAGACTCTCAGCCCGCTCCGCTCCAAGCTGTCTTCGACCACCTCCATTATCGGCAGATGACTCACCACTTCATCGCTGAGAAGACAAACTTTCTTCCCTCCCAAGCTCTGGCACAGCGTCCCGATTTCCGCCGAAGCCCCTGCGCCGCAGGTGAGCTTGGTCAATGCTTTAAACTGAAATTCTTTCATTTTTTCGCCTCCGCTCTCAATGCAATTCATATCCCAAATCCGCACCATCCGAAACCGCAGTGGAAATTTTTCCATTCCGTCGGCAGTCCCCGATGCGGTACAAACGATCTCCATATCTCTCTCGAAGTGTTTCTTCCAAGCTGTCTTCCGGACGGATTCCCATGGATCGAATGATGAGATCCGCCTTCTTCTCAAATTTCCTTCCGCTTTCCAAATCCGTTCCCTGAACCGTGCCCTCTGAAATTCGTTCCACCTTCTGACGGTAAAGAAGCTCTACTCCACACGCTCCGGCGGCGGCCAAAGCCAATTTCTGCTCCATGGAAGGATTTTCAGGAGGAGGCAGGAGTTCGAGAATTTCAACGGAACAGCCTCTGCTCTTCAGCAGGTGAGCCAGCTCCACACCGGTCAGCCCGCCGCCTAAAATCACCACGTTCTTTACCGCGGCCCCTTCCGTTCCCACGCCGTTTCCGGCGGAAAGGTTCTCCCCGTCCACCGGGTCCGTTCCGTCCGCCTCATCTTTGATTTTCTCAAACACCTGGCGATAGCCAACCACCTTTCGACCATGGATTCCCTCGATCTCAGGAATAAACTCCCGGGAACCGCAGGCCAGCACCACTGCGTAGGGCTCTTCTTCCGCGATCCGCTCCGCCGTCGCCTCCGTGTTCAGACGAACCCGAATGCCCAGCCGTTGAATTTGACGGCGATAATAATCCAGCATCCAGTTGAGCTTCGCCTTGCCGGGAGGCAGCGCCGCGAAGGCCACCAAGCCGCCGATGTCTCCCCGTTTTTCCAGTATTCGGACCCGGAACCCCCGCTCCGCCAGCGTTACCGCCGCTTCCAGACCTGCGGGCCCCGCTCCCGCTACCACCACCGTTCTTCCGTTTCCATCCCGCACCAGAGGTTTTTTCTCAAGCTCCCGCTTGGCGAAGGGATTGACGCTGCAGCCCGCTGTGCCTTCCTCCGTCCTGGAAAAACAAAACATGCAGGAGATGCAGCAGCGCATCTCGTCTTCCCGTCCTTCGGCAGCCTTTCGCACCCACTCCGGTTCCGCCAGAATCCCCCGTCCGATGGCGGCCAGATCACATTTGCCTGCTCGAAGGATCCCATCTACAAACTCCGGATGCCGCAGACTTCCCGACGCCGCCACAGGAATGCGTACCGCGTGCTTCACCGCTTCTGCGAAAGGAACCTTCCAGCCTTCCGGCCGCCTGCCGTTGTCACTCATCCCGGTAATGTCGGTGAGGGCGCCTCCGCCGTTTACCGTGATCATCGCCACTCCGGCCCGCTCCAGAAGCTTGCATGCTTCAACGGTTCGCCGGATGGTCGTTCCCCCCGGTACGAAATCGTCACCATTGATTTTCGCAGTCACCATAAAAGTGTCGTCCACCAGTTCTTTCATGATTCTATCGATGATTTCCAGGGAAAACCGCAGAGAATTTTCAATGGTGTCGCTCCCGTATGCATCCGTTCGATGATTGAAATAAGGACTCATAAATTGAGAGGGCAGATAAGTGTGCGCCAGATGAAATTCGATTCCGTCCGCCCCCGCTTCCTTGGCGCGCCGCGAGGCGTCAAACCACTGCTGCTGGATCCGGCGGATTTCCTCCAAAGACAAATCGTTCACCGTTACCGGATCCGGCGCGTCTCCTCCCGTCGGCTGACCCGCTTCGCCCGACTGCCAGGGCTGAAACATGATTCTGCAATCTTCCCGGTGAATCGCTTCGGTGAGTTTTCTCAATCCCGGCAGAAAGCGATCGTCCGAAAGCCAAGGCTGGCGAACGGAGATATAATGCCACTCCGGATCGATCACCATAATCCCGGTGGTGATCATGGCCACGCCGCCTCGGGCTATATTTCTAAAATATTCTATGTAGCGATCCGTAACATAGCCGTCCTCCGATGCCAGGCTTTTTCCCATGGCCGGGTAGATGATTCGATTCTTCAGCGTCGTGTTCCCCACCTGAATCGGGTTTAAAAAAGAGTATGGTTTCATGGTGATTCCGTCACATCCTTTCCATCGTTCCGCAAAATTGCAATTTATTAAACTTTCATGTTTATTTATTATAGCCCCCATTTCCCACCCTCGTCAATATAAATAAACTCAAAAGTTTATTTATATTTCAGATCGCAGGCCTCCGGCCTTTGAAACCCGCTCTTTCGACTTTTGGAAAGGAAATCGAAATTGTGGTCGAAAAAAGTGTAAAAATAAGGTGATTTTCTTCGTAAAATCGCTCCTGTGGCGACTGTTTCCCGTTTTTTTCGGCTTTTTCAGGGAACCCTTTAAAAAAAGTCGAAACTAGCTTCGTTTTTTCGGCCAATTTCCATCACGATCCCCAAAAAGTCAAAATACGGCCCATTGTCACTTTGAAAGTCCAAAATACGGCCCATTGTCACTTTGAAAGTCCAAAATACGGCCCGTGGTCACTTTGAACCGCAAACATAAAAAAAGGACCGGAATGAACTCATTCCAATCCTTTTTCGCAAAACGGATCCGATCAATCCGCGTAAACGATTCGATTTTTCCCCTCACGCTTGGCCTGATAAAGGGCTCGATCCGCGTTTTCCAGCAGTCGCTCATAGGCCTCACTGCCGGAATCAGCCACCGCGATCCCCATGCTGATGGTCACCCGGTCAGAACGGAAGCCCTCTTTCCCGTCCGTCTCCTTCTGCTCGGACATCGCGGTGGTCCGCACGCATTCCATGACCGCCTGCGCGCAACG
>CAUHLX010000138.1 GCA_959606705.1 uncultured Bacillota bacterium
TTTCCCATCTTTTCTCCCTCGCTCTCTCCAGCCGATTTTTTGTTCTGATTCCGTGCATTTTTCTGATTTGATATCTTATCTATTTTACACTCCGAAGTCCCCCTTTGCAAGATAGCGCGCCTTCAAAGGGTAAAAAAACAGCGGCAAAGTGATCCTTTTCATCACTCTGCCGCCCGTTTTCCGCACGGATTATCTTTGCGACGAGCACTCTCGTCAAATTTCTCCGAACACCGTGGGCCGGATCAGCTTCCCCAGGGAAACCGGACGAGACCCGGCGGAAGCCTCGAAGTAGGGCTTGACGGCTGTGATCTCGCTGTTGGCATAGGTTTTAAAGAAGTATTCTCCCGTGTTCAGATTCATGAATACGGTATACTGCGTAAAGTCGTCCGCCCCGCGGTCCGTCAGCACCACCCCTCTGGGGATGGTCACACTCTCCATGATGTGGAAACAGGTGATCACGGCGTCCTCTCGGCTGACCGGGATCGGAGTGTGGCTTTTCAAGTAGGCCGTTCTCACGAACCGGGCCGGCGGAGCATATCCCCCCGGAAGTCCGGCGGTTCCGCCGCCCTGACCAAAGGGCGTCAAGGTTACGTCACCCCAGCGGGCCTCCGGCAGCTGACCGGGCATTACGTTCATATACCCGCGCAGGTTTGTCAAATGCCATTGAAAATCAGGGCTGTTGCCGAACACTCCGAGAGGATTGTTCAACAGGTGCAAGCCGCTTCTGGTCTGCTCCACCACCATGCAGCTCCCGCTTTTGTCGCTGATCATCCAGTGCAGGGGCGCAACGGAATTGGTAATCGGATCCTCCGTCCCCACGATTCGGATCGTTCTTAGAACCGCCACGGCGTGGTCCACCGAAGCACAGGTTCCCAGCAGGAAGTTTACCAATTCGATGGCCGCGATGGGGGCCCTCCTGGTATCCGTCAAGTCGGTGGGCTCGGGAAAATACGCATAGCCCGGAAAGTATAACGCGACGGCGGCAAAGCCTGCTTCGTTCACTCCGTCGGCGAGGATCACCTGAGGGAGCTCCTGTCCCGTGCCGATGCAGCTGTATCGATTGCTGATCCGATTGGTGTTCAGCGCATTCCTCCAGACACAGCCTCTGGGAACGACATAGATTTGCGGGTCCAGCGGATGGGAAAAATCCATGGTCCTTCCGATATAGCTTTCGCCCTGTTTCGTTTGCATGGTCATTGCGGTACACATATGTAAAAATCCCCTTTCATTCTCCTTGACTCTGCGGCGGCCGGCGGAAACGGTCCGCTCGCCCTGGTCTATCATATTTCGGGAATTCTACGGTTATGTGTTGTTTCGACAAGCTCCCTACACTATAATGAATCGGAAAGAACTCGTCATCGGGCCCGGGCTTTCGTGTGAAACTCCATGGGCAAGGGAAAGGAACCGAAATGATTCTACGAATCGAACAGGAAAAAGATTATTTTGAAGTTGAAAATCTAACCAGAGAGGCTTTCTGGAATGTGTATCGCCCCGGATGCTGCGAGCATCTCATCCTGCACAGGCTGAGAAACGACCCCCGCTTCGTGCCCGAGCTGGATTACGTCGTGGAGGAGGAGGGCAAGCTCATTGCCGCCATCGCTTATGCCCGGGGATTCTTAACCTTGGAGGACGGAGGGGAAACCGACCTGCTGCTGTTTGGTCCGGTCAGCGTTTTGCCGGAATATCAAGGCCGGGGCTACGGAGAAAAAATCATCCGTTTCACTCTGGAGCAAGCCCGGCGCCTGGGATATCCTGCCGTTGTGATCACCGGCTCTCCTCAGTATTACGGCAAATTCGGTTTTGAAAGCGCGTCTAGGCAAGGAATCTACTATAAAGGAACGGACCGCGGGGAAGAATCCCCCTTCTTCCTGATCAAAATCCTGGAACCAAACGGAGCGGCCGCCTTAAAAGGCACCTATTCCGATCCGGAGTGCTATCTCACGAACGAAAAGGACGTGGACGCCTTTGATCAGCAGTTTCCGCCGAAAGAAAAAGAAGTCCGCCCCGGACAGCTGTCATAGGGAAAGCGTGTAGACCACCGAGACAGTATCGGCGGCCGCGGGCGGAAGCTCCGCTTTAGGCTCTTCTGCCGCAAACGCGAAGCCGACGGACAGAACGGTTACGGCGGCGCTTAAAAACACCGTGCCTGCGAACCACTCGGAGGGTTAAAGAAAGGTTAGAGCATCCGGACTTCATTAATATGATCCCCGATTCCAGCTGCGAATCCGCGCTTTCATCTCCTCAATCCCCAAAATGCCATAGGCGAAGCCTTTTTTCACCAGTTCCACCGGCAGGAATTCATCGTATTTCTCAAATAGAGGTACCTCGCCCTTATAAATCAATTCCATGGGGTCCGTCGGCTGGTCGGCCAGCTCGCTGAGAACCCGGAAAAACGCTTCTTTGGGGGCTTTCATCTTAAACTGAATGAAATAAGGGCGGGAGGAATCCATCGCGGTAATTCCCAAATGCGGAGCACATTTGATCTTGAGAAACCGTTCCATGGCCAGAAAGGCGTAGCTTCCCAACCAGGGAAACAGGCACCACATATCACCGCCCAGGCAGAGGAGCGGCTCCTCCGTCACGCCCGAATGCACCGCGGTGTGCCTCCCCTGCCCCAAGCGGACCACCGCGTTCTTCATGAGATACGGATAGACCGTCTCCTCCCGCAGGACTTCCCTCATGCGTTCCAGGACCTTGGTATTGATGTCTCCTGGGCACTGGCCGAAATAAGCCGGGACCTTTCCTTTCACCTGTTCACAATAGACCAGATGACGTTTGTGGTCCACCTCCTCCACGATCCAGACATGTCCCGCAAGGGCAATTTTCTCGCCCACGGGAGGCGGCATGACGATGGTACCCAGCTCCTGAGAATTGCTGCGGACGGTGTATTCCTCATTTTCCTGAAACACCGCGTAAAATCGATAGGAATTGACCTGCCGTTCTCCCGCCAGTCCCACGATCAGCCCCCCTTCCTCCGTCCTCTGAATCTGTTCGCAGGAGATGAGGTGACGCAGGAGAATCTTATAATCGTCCTGGGTGATCCTGTGGAAGCAGCTCAGAGAAAGCACCCGGGAGGCCAGCCCCGCAGGAGACAATTCGCCGCAGGATGCCAGAGTGCACATGGTCTGGTGATACAGGAGACTGAACGGCAGCCGGTCCAGCTTGGGCGGTTCCACCCAGCGCTCTTCCAGATAGAGCTGAATCAGCGCGATTCCCTGAATGAGAGTCCAGGGAATCGTCACCGGCAGCAGGGCTCTGGCCTCGGGCTGCTCTTCCCTCATGACGAACCACATCTCCGGCGGCAGATCGCGCCGCCCCGTGCGCCCCATCCTCTGCAGAAAGGAGGACACCGTAAAGGGTGCGTCGATTTGAAAGGCCCGTTCCAGCTTTCCGATGTCAATCCCCAGCTCCAGAGTTGCCGTGGTAACGGTGGTCTGAAGCTGTTCTTCGTCCTTCATAACCGCCTCCGCGGTCTCGCGGTATGAGGTGGAAAGGTTGCCGTGATGGATCAGAAAGCGGTCCGGTTCTCCCTTGGCCTCACAGTACTGGCGCAGCGTGGTGGTGACCGCTTCGCATTCTTCCCGTGAATTCACGAAGATCAGACACTTTTTTCCCCTGGTGTGTTCAAAGAGATAACCCATCCCCGGATCGGCGTTTTCCGGCGCGGTGTCCGTCCGCCCGTCCAAAACCGGCAGAGCCTTGGGAACCGTCTTGTCCTCGGCCGCCTGCGCTCCCTGAATAAAGAAGTGCTCCATGGACAGCCGCCACTTGAGGCCTTTGGTTTCGATTCGAGGAATCACCGTGCTTCTGCCCGTACCCGAAGACAGGAATTCCCCGGTTCGTTTCGGATCGCCGATGGTCGCGGAGAGACCGATCCGCCTGGGATTGACGCCCGCAAGCTTGGAAAGGCGCTCGATCAGGCACAAGGTCTGCCCCCCGCGGTCCCCTCGCAAGAGGGAGTGGACCTCGTCGATGACGATAAACCGCAGGTCCCCGAAAAGACGGGCGACGTAGGCATGCTTGTGGAGAAGCAGAGCCTCCAGTGATTCCGGCGTAATTTGTAGAATTCCCGAGGGGTTTTTCAACAGCTTGTTTTTATGAGACTGAGCCACGTCACCGTGCCAGTGCCACACGGGAATCTCGGCTTCCCCGCACAGATCCCGGAGACGCGCGAACTGGTCGTTGATCAGCGCCTTCAGCGGGCCGATGTAGATGGCTCCCACGGACCGAGGCGGGTCCTCGGCGAAGAGAGTCAGAATCGGAAAAAAAGCCGCCTCCGTTTTTCCCGACGCCGTGGAAGCGGAAAGAAGAACGTTGTCGTCCGTTTCAAACACCGCCTCCCCCGCGGCCACCTGAACGGCGCGCAGCGCTTCCCAGTTGTTCTGATAAATAAAATCCTGAATAAACGGCGCGTAACGATTGAATACGTTCATCTCTCCACCCGATCCCTTACCTTCCCCATTTCGGTTCTCTTTACAGCTCAAATTCTTCAAATTCTTTTTCCGGTGTTTCTTCGGACAGCTCCGTTTTGGCATAGACAAACTTCTCGGACCCCAGGAGCTCACTGACCTTGACCTGTGGATTTTGGTACACGATGTTCAACAGCTCGATGAAATCCCGGATCACCTCTCGAGGAGTGATGTTGATCTCCGCACCAATGCGCCCGAATTCGATCTGAATGAAGTCGATCAGCTCCTCTTGGCTCAAGGTTCTTTCGTATTCGAACAGACCGGCGTGAATCTCCGCCAGCTTTTCGATGAGCACCAGCATCTCCTCATAGCTCAGCGGCTTCAGCTTGATCACCGGGGCCAGCACATCCTGAACACCGTCCCGGCCGAACCTCCCTTCCGCCAAGCGGGATTTCAAAGCCTCGTAGCTGTATACTCCCCGCCTGGTATCCTCGATGCACTGAGGGGTGCCGCACATGATGATTCCCAGGTATCTGGCCTTTCCCTGAAGCGTGTCGTTGTACATGGTGAGAATCTTTTCATAGTTGTACTGCCGGGTGATGCTGTTGGGAATCTTATAGATGTTTACCAGCTCGTCGATGAGGATCAGCATTCCCGCGTAGCCTGCTTTTCGCAGGAACATGGCAAACAACTTGATGTACTCGTACCAGTCGTCATCCGTGATGACGATATTGACTCCCAGCTCCGACTTCGCCTCCGTCTTGTTGACGTACTCCCCGCGGAACCATTTGATCACCTTTCCCTTGCTCTCGTCGTCTCCCTCCACATACGACCGGTAGTAAATGGTCAGCAGCTTGGCGAAATCAAAGCCGTGGACCATTTCGTTCAGCGAATGAATCACTTCAAAGATCTTCTTTTCCACCAGCCTTCCGAATTCGGGGTCGTCAAAGGAACACGCACTCTCCTCCGCCACCTCGCTTCGCACGCTGTTGATCCACCGGTCCAGAATCAGCGTCAACGCTCCGCCCTCCGGTCTGGTTTTGGTCGACATGTTTCGAATCAGTTCTTTGTAGGTCGCCAGGCCTTGTCCTTTCGTCCCCTGCAGCCTTCTCTCCGGAGACAGGTCGGCGTCCACCACCACAAAGTTCCGATCCATGACATAATTACGGATCGTCTGCAGGAGAAAGCTTTTTCCACTTCCGTACTTGCCCACGATAAAACGAAAGGATGCTCCGCCCTCCCGAATCATATCCACATCGTGCAGGAGCGCGTCGATTTCCGTTTCCCTGCCTACGGTGATATAGGGGAGCCCGATCCTCGGCACCACCCCGCCTTTTAAAGAATTTATAATGACACCTGCAATTCTCTTTGGTATTTTCATTCCTTGATGATTCCTTTCAATTCGTCAATGTAATCTTCGAGCACCTCCGGCCGGTCTCCGTCACAGAGAAGAACGGTATCCCCGAAGGTGTCGAACAGCTTCTCATTGATCCCGTCAACCATTACCGACAGCATCAGCCCCTTTGCATTCAGAAGTCCGTCGTAATCCCCGCCAGATATAAGGCAGTGCAAAAACCGCAATTCACTCTCTCCGAGAGCCGTTTGATTTTCCTCCTCCCCTTGGGGCAGCCCCTCGGAAACGCCTCCGAAGTCGGGCGGGTCCGCCTCTTCGTCCGCCACCAGCTTGTTCTGTGTCTGAAGAGCCGATTCACGGATGGCCCTTAACTTGGATCGGTCGATCTCAATTTTCGGCGGAGCGGCCGTTTCCGCCGCTTCTCGTTCCGCCGACGCCTGACGCTCCCGCTCCTTCTCGATTTCTTTTCGGATCACCTCCAAAAAGATCTTCGAAGTCTTCTCCTCTTTCAAATCCGGCTTGAAATGATATTCCTGGCGCAGAAGACGGTCGATATTCTTTAACAGCGCGCCCACCTGCCTGTTTTTTCCCGTACCGTCGAATACCCGTTCACAGGACCAGCGGCCGTTTTCACAGCGGTATTTATGAAGCTCGTTCACCTCATACGTGAAATCCACATATCCCCTACGATCGTAGAAAACCGCCGATTGAAACATGGAATAAGGCTTGGACCGGAGCCTGCCGAACAGTCTTTCACAGAGATCGTATCGGTGGTCCTTTCCATAAAATTCGGAAAGGGCCGCAAAGACCCGGCAGGCCACCGTCTTGACCTCCCGAGGATGCTTTTTAAAGAATCCGGATTTCTCCAAACGGTACGTGGACAGCGAGTTCAGGGCGTCGAATACCTCCTCCTCGCTGTGTGTGTCGTAATGAACCAGCGCCAGCAGCGCGCGTTCGTTATTCTCCTCCCAATCCTCCTCCGCAAAGGAAGGCTTCAAATTGTGATACACCACAAAATCCTTCGACCACCGCTTTACGTAGTGCTCGATCCGCGAATCGAGCACCCGGTAAACCCTCCGAAAATCCTTCAGTGCCTGAAGCGCCTCCTCCGGCGAACCTACACCGATCTGATTGAGCAGCTCGTAAAGATAGACAAAGACGAAGGAAAGCGACGTTTTTTCAACGGTTCCCCGTCGAACTCGCGTTCGCCACGAAAAATAGCCGCGAAGCTCATGATCATTCATCGCCTGATAGGTGGGAAAATACCGGTTGAACTCTCCGTGAAATTCGAAATCGTCCTCGAATGTCTCCATAAACTTGCCCTGTTCATAGAATACCCGGGCGTCAAACTCACAGTAACCGCCGAATTCTTTGGCTATTTTTCGCATTTCCCGATACTTGGGCGGGGTAAAGTTTTTCATCTGCGCGGCCGTCATCAGGATCGGCTCGTCCTTATAAACCTTAGACAAGCTTTCGCTCTGCGA
>CAUHLX010000139.1 GCA_959606705.1 uncultured Bacillota bacterium
GGCTGAAAATCTACTTTGCCACTCAGGTAGGCGTCAAGCCTCCGCTGTTTTCTTTTAAGATCAACAGCAGAGAGCTGATGCACTTCTCCTACTCCAGATATTTGGAAAACAAGATTCGGGACGCCTATGGATTTGACGGCACATCCATCAAGTTCGTATTCCGGGAGAAAGGGGAAAAGGAGGATGAGTAGCGATTTCCTGGGCGTGATTTTCATGTTCCATTTTGAGGAGAGCTTTCCGGCGCCGCTTTGGGTCAGTCTGGCCGTGGTGCTGGTCAGTTATTTCCTGGGGGATATTTCCCCGGCAATTCTCATCGGGCGGCTCATGGGCGTGGACATCCGAAAGGAAGGAAGCGGCAACGCCGGGACTACCAATGTGCTGCGGGTTTTGGGAGCCAAGGCGGCGGCGGCCACCCTGCTCATCGACATTTTAAAAGGCGTGGCGGCAGTGCTGCTGGGCCGTTACATAGGCGGCAGTGAGACCATGGCGGTCATCTGCGGGCTGGCAGCTTTCTGCGGGCACATTTGGCCTCTGCTGTTCGGGTTCCGCGGGGGGAAAGGCATTGCTACTGGATTCGGAATCCTCTTGACCGTCAATCCGACCATCGGCTTGCTCTGCTTGGCGGTGGCGGCGGCGGCCATGCTGATTTCCCAACGTGTTTCGGTGGGTTCGCTTTTGGGAGCGGCGGCGGCGGTGGCGCTGGCCTTCCGTTTTCAACCCAATGATGTGTTTTGGTTTTTCATCATGGCAGCCATCGTTTATATCAAACATCGGGGAAATATTTGGCGGCTGCTCCACGGACAGGAGCCTAAAGTGAATTTTAAAAAGAAGGGGCCCGGAGACGGCGAAAGTCGAAAAGAGGAGGAAAAATAATGGAAGAAAAACGGATTGCCGTTTTAGGAGCGGGAAGCTGGGGAACCGCACTGGCGATTTCTCTCAGCGGAAAAGGCCACGAGGTGAAGCTGTGGGCCAGAGATCCTAAGCAGGTGGAAAGCATGAGACTGCTGCGGGTCAACCAAAAGTATCTTCCCGGAGTGAAATTTCCGGATGGTCTCACCATGGAGGATTCCATCCGGCAGGCGATTGCCGAGACGGAGGTGATCCTTTCCTCCGTGCCGGCGCAGCAGTTCCGCAGCATACTGGAACAGATTCGGCCTTTTCTTAACGATAACATGGTTCTGGTAAACGTGGCGAAGGGAATCGAGCAGAAGACCTTGATGCGCCTTTCGGAGATTGCCAAAGAGCTGACACCGGATTTGAACTATGTGGTGCTGTCCGGACCGTCTCACGCGGAGGAGGTGGGTCGGGGACTGCCTACTACCGTGGTGGCTGCCGCCGAGGATCTTCGGCTGGCGGAATACGTTCAGGATGTTTTCATGACTCACCGGCTGCGGATTTACACCAATACGGACGTGATCGGGACCGAGCTGGGCGGCGCGTTGAAGAACATTATTGCGCTGGGCGCGGGCGCTTCGGACGGGATGAAGTTCGGAGACAACGCCAAGGCGGCGCTGATGACCCGGGGAATTGCGGAGATCACTCGGCTAGGGGTCAAGCTGGGAGCGGACCCGGCGACCTTTTCCGGTTTGGCGGGGATCGGCGATTTGATCGTGACCTGCACCAGCATGCACAGTCGAAACCGGCGCTGCGGCATCATGATCGGAGAGGGAATTCCTCCTGCCGAGGCCATCGAAAAGGTGGGAATGGTGGTGGAGGGAATGTATACCACGGAGGCGGCGTATCAGTTGGCTCAAAGGGCGGGCGTGGAAATGCCCATTACCGAACAGATCTACCAGGTGATTAAAGGGCAGGTGGACGCCCGGGACGCGGTGATGAACCTGATGACCCGCCAGAAAAAGCACGAAAACGAAGCGTATCTAAGAACGGAATGAGAACGATAAGGCTGATGAACCTTTGAGCCCGCCGCGATCCTTGAGTGTACGATCACTCTCAGGGCCGGCGGGTTTCTCGTTTAAGGTAAATGATCAGGCAGCCCCCGGAGACCAGCAGTGTCAGCAGCTCCGCGCAGGGGACGACGGAGAATACCCCTGACAGGCCGAACAGGCGGGGAAGAATCAAAACCAGAGGAATGACGGCCGCCAAGCCTCGGCAAAGGGAGACGGCAAAGGATTGACGGGGCCGTCCCACGGAGGCGAAGAAAGCGGCGGATACGATGTTGATTCCCATCAGAGGAAAGGCCGCAAAGTAAATGCGGATTCCCCGGGAGGCGATGGAGGCCAGTACGGAATCGCCGTCCCGGTTGAACGGGGCCGCGATGGCTCCGGGAAACAGCTCGCCCAGCAGGAAAAACAGCAGTCCGGCTGCCAGCGAAAGACAAAGCCCGGCCAACAGCAGCGTTTTGATACGCTCTCGCTGTCCGGCCCCGAAGCAGTAGCTGGTCAGCGGCTGGACCCCCTGGGCGATCCCGGTAAAGATTCCCACGCAGATCAAGGCCAGATTGGCGATGATCCCATAAGCGGCGACGCCGGCGTTCCCGGCCAGAGAAAGCACGGTGAAGTTAAACAGCAGCATGACGACTCCCGAGGAACATTCCGTGATAAAAGAAGGAAGTCCCAGAGAGAGGATTCGCCCCACCTCTTTTCCGGTGATGTGACAGCGAATCGGACGGAAACGGCTGCGATGTCTGAGAAAATGAAGGGAAAGGATGCATAGGCTGATGATGGGAGCCAGCCCCGTAGCGAAGGCGGCACCGAACATTCCCATATTCATGGGGAAGATGAACACATAGTCCAGTAGGATGTTGCAAAGACTGCCCAGCAGCATGGCGCACATGGCCAGATTGGGACTGCTGTCGTTGCGGACAAAGGCCACGATGATGTTGTTGATCAAAAACGCGGGGGCGAATAGCAGCAGGGTGCGCAGATAAACGGAGGACAGGGGGATGATCTGATCCTTGGCACCCAGCAGAACTGCCAGCGGAGTGGCGAAAAACAGCCCGATGATCATAAATATCACGCTGAGAGCCAGAGCCAGAAGGAGGCTGTGGGTAAAGACCCGGCTGCCTCCTTCCGGATCTTTTCCTCCGGTCAGAATGGAGAAGTGAGTCGCCGCACCCATTCCCAGCATCAGCCCGGAGCCATTGATAAGACTGTAGAGAGGAAGCACCAGATTCAGGGCGGTGAGCCCGTCGCTGCCTACGCCGTTGGCCACGAAAAAGGTATCGGCCAGCACGTATAAGGAGAGTCCGGTCATGCTGAGGACGGAGAGTGACACGTAGCGGGCGAAGAGGCCGTAAACATTCTTTTCCATGAGCGGTTGATTCATTTGATGGTTCCTTTCCTGCAAAATGAAACGTCAGGCCTGTCATATCCACAGGCCTGACGATATGTTTTGGTTTGCTTTCCATCCGGCACCCGAAGCCCGGCGGCATTCGAGGCGGCAACCATATTCTCTTTTCTCGTTCCAATATAACAAAGAGACGAGCCGATTGTCAACTGCAAACTTAACCTCCAGTTAAGAAAAATCACCGTTTGATTGACAGAGTCTCCATTGTGCGCCGCCCTTACAGGGCTTATACTGGGGTTGGCAGGCCGGACAATATTCAGGGAGAAGGAGAACGGAGAATGGAATTAAAATTAGGCGCGCACATCGCCGCATTGCGTAAATCAAAAGGAATGACACAGGAACAGTTGGCTATGGCAGTGGGGGTATCCGCCCCTGCCGTCAGCAAATGGGAAACAGACACCTCCTGCCCGGACATTGCCCTGCTCTGTCCGTTGGCGCGTGCTTTGGGCACCAATGTGGACACGCTCCTGCGGTTTGAGGAGACACCTTCGGACGAGCAGCTGATGGAGGAAGTCAACAAGGTGATCGAAACAGCGCGGGAAGAGGGCTGCCGGAAAGGAGCCGCCAGGCTGGAAAATCTGCTGCACACCTATCCTTCCAGCATTTCATTAAAATATTTCGCATCCATCGCGCTGTCCGTATTTGAAATGCTGTCTTTCGCGGATTCTACGGAAAAAAGAGAGGATTGGAAAAAACAGAAGAAGATGCTTCTGGAGCAGGTGCGCGGCAGCGGAGTATCAGCGTATTGGCAGTCCGCGGTTTCACAGCTGGCCGCCATGGCGTTGGCGGACGACCAATTGGAAGAGGCGGAGCGGCTGCTGAAAGAGCTGCCGGAGCAGGTGATCGATCCCACGCTGTCGTGGGCGCGGCTCTACCTGAAACGCGGAGAAGGGCAAAAGGCGCGGGAGGCGGTTCAAAAACGGCTGTTTCTCTTAGTAAGGCAGATCCAAAGCTGTCTGCTTCAGCTGATGGACGAGGAGCTGGAGCCGGATGTGGAAAAGCAGCTGGAGGTCTGCGAGGTTTACCGCGGTGTGGAAACCTTATTTGAGTTCGGCGCTGGAATGGGCGAAGGGTTTTTAATCGAGCTGTATCGGCGGGCGGGACAGAAGGAAAAAGCGCGGGACAGCCTCATTCGTTTCGTAGACGCCATTATCGGCAGCCTGCGCCCTCCAAAGCCCGTGCTGTTTTCTTCCGCGCTGAAAACGGAGGGAGAACAGCGGGCGGCCACCGAGGAAATGCTGAAAAAGCTCCTGGACAGCTTGCGGAACGATGGCGCTTATGCGGAGTTTCGGCAAGACCGGAAGGTTCGGGAAGCGATGGAGAAGCTGGAGCGGAGAATCGGGGAGAAGTGAAGCGGCGTCTTTCGAACACATAGAAAGCGTGATATAATAAACACGATAGGACCGTAGGGTTTGATTTTTCAAACAAAACAGGAACGAGGAGGAAAAAGAGATGTCAGAGGAAAGGACGGCGGAGCTGTCGGAGCGCATGAAAAAAGCGCTGGAATATCATCATCAGGGATACAACTGCGCTCAAGCTGTGGTGTGTGCCTATTGTGATTTGCTGGGGATGGATGAGCAGACGGCGTATCGGATGGCGGAAGGCTTCGGGTTCGGATTCGGAGGAAAGCAGGAGGTCTGCGGCGCGGTGAGCGGAATGACCATGCTGGCGGGGATCAAATACAGCAACGGAGAGCTGGACGGACCGCGCAGCAAAAAAGATACTTACAAAGTGGTAAAGGAGCTGTGCGAAGCCTTCGAGAAGAAAAACACTTCCATCCGCTGCGGCGATCTGATGGGCAGCGGCGGAAAAGGCAAGCTGCGCAGCTGTGATGGCTGCATCGAGGACGCTTCCGGAATCGTGGAAGAAATTCTTCTGAAGAAATAGAAACTTGAGCCGAAACAGGGCCTTCAGTCACAATCCGCGGAGGAACGGTAATTCGGAGCGTGGTAGAACAGCAAAGTAAACAGCGGGATACAGTACATGTAAAACGCAAAGGGAATAAAGGAGAAGTGGTCGACCCCCAGCGTGGAGGTGGGCACCAGACAGGCCAGATTCCAGGGAACCAAGCCTGCCAGAAGGACTCCGGTATTGGCAATGTCCGTCGCCAGACGGACATTTTCTTTTTCGTTATAACAGTCTGATAGAATGCCACGGGAGAGGATGATGCTGATGGTCTGAGTACAGCCAAAGGCCGCGGTGACCAAACCGGTGACGGCGGCCATGCCAAACCGAGTACGGGCACTGCGATTGCGGCGTGTGATTGCCTCCTTGACGGAGTCAAAGGCGTGGAGACCTTCGAACAGCCCGGCCAGACCGCAGGAAATTACGACGATCACATAGGTTATCAACATGGATAGAATTCCGCCGCTTTCCAGAATTCCTTCCATGACGGTGCCCTGGCCGGTGTAGCCCCTCCACATATTCCACAGGGTTTCGGAGGCGGGCATCTGCTGAAGCAGACAGCTGGCCGCGAAAGCGCAGAGTATGCTCGCCAGCATGGACCATTTTACGTTTACCTTTAAAATGGGCAGCAGGAACATGAGAACCGCGGGAAACAGCATCCGCATATCGATGGTAAAAGCCTCCGCGATTTTTTCGGGTAGGGGATTATCCGCGATTTCCAGGGGGTTTCCCAGTGAAAATCCTCCGAAGAACAGGAGGGAAAGCAGCAGTGGAATAAAGGCGCTCTTCTGAAACTGTTTGACGTCCTCTATGACCTGGGTTCCGGTCAGGCTGGCGACCACGGCCACCGTGGAGGACATGGGAGAAGCGCGGTCACCAAAGTAGGCTCCCGAAATAATGGCACCCGCCATCAGCGAGGGAGAGATGCCTCCGGCCCGGCCCAAGGTGATCAGAGCCACGCCGATGGTAGCTGCCGTTCCGAAGGAGGTGCCGATCAGGAAGGAAATCAACACGCACGCCAGGAAGGAGAAAACCACAAAGAAACGCGGGTCTACCAGCGTCAGACAGTAATACATGATGGCGGGCAGCGTGCCGGAGGTAATCCAGACACTGATGATGGCTCCGATGAGGAGGAAGATCGTCAATATTTCAAAAGACTTTTTGGCGCCTTCATAAGTCATGAAAAGAATCTGACGGAGCTTGTATTTCTTTGATCGAGCCAAGCCGGCGAAGATCAGCCAGCAGGCCAGCAGGGCGAACCCCAAAGAGATGCCTTTGAGAACCGCGAAGATCAGAAAGAGAAAGCTGATACCGAAACAAATGATCGTACGCATAAGACACCCCCCCTGTTTGCCGTTGGAATTTGCTTCAAGTATAGCGGATAAAGAATGGAGAATCAATAGATTGTCCGGGTGTCCGGCCGGATGGAAACGCAGGAGCTCCGTGGAAGTATCTCGCATAAGTTGTCCCGCTCCTGCATAGAATGTGCTAGAAAAACACTGGAAAGAACGGTGGGAAAACACTGAGGAAACGGGGGAAATGGCAATGATAAGCACGCAGGATATCAAGAATAAAGAGGTGATCAACATCTATGACGGACGCAGTCTGGGATTTGTTTACGATATTGAATTAAACCTGGAAAAGGGCACGATCGAAGGGATCATCGTACCCGAACAGCGGGGATTTTTTCATTTTTTCGGCAGGGAAAATGATTTCGTGATCAAGTGGAAGGATATCAAGAGGATCGGAGATGATGTGATCCTGGTAGATGTGGCAGGAATCTATGAAGATGATCTTGTGTTTGATCGGGAACCGGGCAGAAGTGTGGGACGTGACCCCTTCCCGGAGTATGAACAACGGAAAGCGGTGGCTTTCATGGAACCGGGAGCGACGGAGCCGGAGGAAGAGGAATAAAAGAAATGTCTTGCAAGTACCACAAGATATGGTTACAATCAAAGTAGTGGACAACAATGCTACGTCGTTACAGAG
>CAUHLX010000140.1 GCA_959606705.1 uncultured Bacillota bacterium
ATAACAGAAGTCAAAGCGGGAACGGTCGATCAGCTCCAGTCGATGTCCCAGCTCCGTGCGGATCTGTCCCGCGTACCGTTCCACCAGCCCCTTTTCGTCGCTGATAAAGTACAGCGTATCGTTGGGCTGAAGATCGGTCAGCTCCGCCAGCACTCTTCGCTGTTCCTCGTTCATGAACTTGTCGATGGGTCCCTTATAGCTCAGATCCTCCTTGACAGTGATGTATCCAAGGCCCTTCATCCCGATCCCCAGTGCGAATTTCTCCATGCGCTCATAGAAGGATTTGGGCATTTTCCCGCAGCCCGGCACACGAATGGCACGCACGATCCTTCCTCGGAACGGCTTGAAATCCACTTGGGAAAAGAACTCGCTCAGATCCGTGATCACCAGCGGATTTCGCAGGTCCGGCTTGTCGGTGCCATACTTCAGCATCGCCTCTTCATAAGTGATTCGTGGAAAGGGCGCCGGAGTTACCTTTTTGTCGGAAAACCGGGCGAAGGTGGCCGAAAGCACCTGCTCCGCCACCGCGAACACTTCTTCCTGAGTGGCAAAAGCCATCTCAAAGTCCAGCTGATAGAACTCTCCGGGGGAACGGTCCGCCCGGGCGTCCTCGTCTCGGAAGCAAGGCGCGATCTGATAGTACTTATCGAAACCGCAGACCATCAGCAGCTGTTTAAACTGCTGAGGCGCTTGAGGCAGTGCGTAGAACATTCCCTTGTGCTTGCGGCTGGGGACCAGATAGTCCCGGGCCCCTTCCGGAGAGGAATTCCCCAGGATCGGCGTCTGAATTTCCATAAATCCCAGCGCATCCATCTGCTGTCGGAGAAATCGGGTGATTTGCGAACGCAGCACGATGTTGTCATGCATCCGGGGATTGCGCAGATCCAGGAATCTGTATTTCAGCCGCAGGTCCTCGCGGGTTTCCTTGGACTGATCCACCTCGAAGGGCAGACCGTTCACGCATTGGCCCAGAATGGTCATCTGCCTTGCCTTCAGCTCCACCTGTCCGGTGGGAAGCTTGGGATTCACCGTTTCCGGGTCCCGCAGCACGACCTTCCCCTCCACGGAGATCACCATTTCCCGGGAAAGCTTCGCCAACTGCTCGTCGGTGACCACCACCTGGGTCACCCCGTAGTGGTCCCTCAAGTCCACAAACATGATACCTCCGTGGTTGCGGATCGTCCGAACCCAGCCGGCCAGGCGGACCTGAGAGCCTACGTCAGCGGTGGTAAGCTGTCCGCAGGTCTTCGTCCGATAACGATTGCTCACGAAGAACTCCTGAGCCGGAAGCCGGGAGCTCGAATCGCCGTCCACCGCCGCTCCTCCGCCGGTTCCGGCTTCCGAACCTCGGCGAAGAGCCTTCTGGGCCGGGGTGAGCCGTTCCGGTTCCGGTATTTTCTCCGCGAGGATACCCTCGGCCGCTTCGACAGCCTTCGGCCCGGCCACCGCCCCGGCCGCCTCGGCACTTCCGGACACTCCGGCACTTCCGGACACCTCGGCACTTCCGGACACTCCGGATGCATCCACCGTGACCTGCGGCGATCCGGCGGACGCCGCTCCGATGTCCTCCGCTCCGGCCAGCGACGCCAGCAGCGCCTGGCTCACCGCCTGCGGACTCGCCTTTCCTTTCAGCTCCCGCATACACTGGCCCACCAGATAGTCCAGGGCCTTGGTCTTCCCCCCGCGATAATCCTCGACGGACTTGGGATTCGCGGCCAGCACCCTTTGGGCCACCGAAGCCAGCAGCGTCCGGTCCGGCGTGATCAGCATTCCTTTTTCCGCGGCAAAGCGCTCCGGATCGGTTTCGCCCCGGAATACCGCGGCCAGTACCGCCTTTCCGTCGCCTCTGCTGATCTTTCCCGCCTCCACCAGCTTCATCGCCTGAGCCAGCCCTTTGGCGTCCACGGAAAGAGCCTCCGGCGAAATGTCCTGTTCCTTCATCAATCTCAGCACCTCGCCGGTGATGAGATTAGCCGCCAGCTTAGGGTCCGCCCCTTCCGCGGCCACCGCCTCGTACAGTTCGGCCACCTCTTTGTCCGCGGTGAGGGTTTTGGCAATGTTTCCACTGAGACCGAATTCCTTTTGGTAACGCTCCCTCTTTTCCTGAGGAAGCTCCGGCAGCTCCGCCGTCAGCCGGTCGATCCACTCCTGATCGATGGACAGAGGCAGCAAATCGGGGTCCGGAAAATATCGATAGTCCTGGGCATTTTCCTTAGACCGCATGGCCAGGCTCTCTCCCGCCTCGTCATCCCAGCGCCGAGTTTCCTGGTGCACCGTTCCCCCCTCCGACAGCACTTGAATCTGCCTCTGACTCTCATAAGCGATGGCCCTGCGGATCGCCTTGAAGGAATTTAAGTTTTTCATCTCCGTCCGAGTGTCGAATTCCTCCTGTCCCTTGGGCCGTACCGATAGATTCACATCCGCCCGCAGGGAGCCCTCCTGCAGCTTGCAGTCCGAAACGCCCAGATATTTCAACGTTTCCTGGAGACGCTCCAGAAATTCCACCACTTCATCAGCCGTGCGGAAATCCGGATTGGTCACGATTTCGATCAGCGGCACCCCGCAGCGATTGTAATCGATCAAGGTTCCGGCGCTGTCATGAACCAGCTTTCCCGCGTCCTCTTCCATGTGAATCTCATGGAGTGTGATTCGTCTGTCCCGTACCTCCAGATAGCCGTTTTCACAGATCGGGTGATACAGCTGGGAAATCTGATAATCCTTAGGCAGATCGGGATAAAAGTAATTTTTCCGGTCAAAACGGTTTTCCTTACGAATCTCACAGTGAAGCGCCAGCCCCGCTTTGATGGCGCAGTCCACCACGCTCCTGTTGAGCACCGGCAAGCTGCCCGGTAAACCCAAACAGACCGGACAGACGTGAGAGTTGGGCGCGCCCCCGAATTCCGTACCGCATCCGCAGAAAATCTTGGTTTTCGTAGCCAGCTCCACATGGACCTCCAGGCCCATCACGATTTCATATTCCATTAGAACGCACCTCCCTTATGATAGTCCGTCGCCCCCTGAAACGCCCTGGCGCCGTCCACCAAAACCGCCTCCGAAAAGGCGTTTCCGATGAGCTGCATTCCGATGGGAAGTCCCTTTTCGCTGAAACCACAGGGCAAGGACACTGCCGGAAGCCCCGCCAGATTTACTCCTACCGTATAAATATCCGCCATGTACATCGCCAGAGGGTCCTTGATCTGACCGCCGATCTCATATGCGGGCGTAGGACTCACCGGAGACAGGATCACATCGAACCGGCGGAAGGCCCGATCGAAGGCCTTCTTGATTAATCCCCTTACTTGAAGCGCTTTTTTGTAATAAGCGTCGAAATAACCGGAGCTCAGGACGAAGGTCCCCAGCAGGATCCTCCGTTTCACCTCGGCTCCGAAGCCCTCGCTTCTGGAACGGTAATAGGTATCCGTCAGGTCATGAGCTTCCCCGGAACGATGTCCGTATTTGATGCCGTCGTAACGGGACAGGTTGGAGCTGGCCTCCGCGCAGGCCACGATATAATAAGCCGGTACCGCGTATTCGATGATTGGCATCTCAAATTCCTCTACGGACGCCCCCAGCTCCGCCAGACGCTGCGCCGCGCCTAAAACCGCCGCCTTGACCTCCTGATCCAACCCCATTTCAAAAAAGTTTACCGGCAGTCCGATCCGCAGTTCGTCCAGGGGCTTGCTCTCTTTGTGAAATTCGAAAGGCCGCTCCAGGATTGAAGTGCTGTCGGCCGAGTCCCGGCCGGAAATCAGGGCTAGCGCTTCCGCGCAGGAATCGATATCCGTTCCTAAGGGGCCGATCTGATCCAGGGACGAGGCGTAGGCCAACAGCCCGAATCGGGATACGCTCCCATACGTGGGCTTGATCCCCGTAAGGCCGCAGAAGGAACAGGGCTGGCGGATGGACCCGCCGGTATCCGAACCCAGAGCGTAAGGGGCAAACCCCGCCGCCACCCCCGCCGCCGAGCCTCCGGAGGAGCCCCCGGGCACCCTTGTGGTATCCCAGGGGTTTTTTGCCGGTCCGAAATAGGAGGTTTCCGTGGAACCACCCATGGCAAACTCGTCTTGGTTGGCCTTTCCCACCACTACGGCTCCCGCCGCGGACAGCCGTTTGATGACCGTGGCGTCATACGGGGGAATAAAATGCTCCAGCATCTTGGACCCGGCCGTGGTCCGCACTCCGCTGACGCAGATGTTGTCCTTCACCAGAAGCGGCACACCGCAAAGAGGCGAGGACGCCCCCCCCCGATCCACCAGCTCCTGAGCGGCGGCGGCCTGTTTCAGCGCCAGCTCTTCGGTCGTGGTGATGACCGCGTTGATTGTTTCGTTCTCCGCTTCGATCCGATCCAGAAAAGCTCGAGCCGTTTCCACCGCGCCGATGCGCTTTTCCCGAATCAGCGTTCCTACTTCCAAAGCGGTTTTTCCTTTGAGCGTTTGATCGTACAAACTCATCGTCTCACCCCTCCTATTCCACTGTCCGGAAGACTTTGAAATAATCGTCCTTCCGATCCGGAGCCCCGGCCAGCAGCTCTTCTCTCTCATCCCCGCAGGTAACCCGATCCTCCCGGAAGCAGTTCGTCTTCTCAAAAGGCTGGGACAACTCCGGCAGTCCCTTAGTATCCAATTCGTTGAGCTTTTCCACGTAATCCAGAATGTCCGTCAGATCCTGTTTGGCCCGCGCTCTTTCTTCCGGCGCCAAGGTCAGGCGGGACAGCTCGCTGACGTAATCGATCAATTCATCCGTAATCTTCATTGCGATTCCTCCGTTTCCACTTTACCTTATCTGCATCTGCGCTGACAAGACGCGGAGCTTTATCCCGGCCGTGTTTTGCGCATAAGAAAATCCCTGAGAGAAGATTTTTCAACTCTCAGGGACGATTTTACAAAAACCGCGGTACCACCCAGTTTGATGCGAGACCGGTTTGGACAGTCCCCCTCGGAAGCTCCGCGGCACAGCCGCCGGCGCCCGGCCCGAACAGGACGATCGGGTCTCCCACCCGCTCATTGGCATGATAACGCTTGCCCACGGACAAATCTACTAACGGACGCTCCACCGGCTTTTACAAATTCAGCTCTCGCCTTTGGGGCCGCGTCCCGCGTTTCGAAATGCCGGCTCCCGGGTGTTCGTTCGGCGGTCGTTTCACAAATGGCAATTTCAGTCGCGTTGCCACTCCCTGCTTTGCGTATCCTCGCGTACTTTTCCCGTTCACAGCCGTTTCTACAAAGTATTGTTCACTTAATGGCAATTACCATACCACAATTCTTCCGATTTGGCAAGGAAATTCTGCTTTGGGCAACGGATTCCGCCTTTAAACCGTGGCGCTCTCAACCTCCGGCGCCGCCGAAGGATAACCCGCGGCCGCCTGCTGATTCTGTTCCCGGAATTTTTGGGCGTATTCCTCCCCGAACAGCAGTGTTTCCCGCTCTTCCGCAGAAACATCGGCATACTTCCGGCTAGCCCAAAAGGCCAGGACCAGACCGACCGCAAACCAAGCCAGGACAAAGGTCCATTCGATGGGCTTCAGGGGGCTGGGCCCGAAGGGCAAATACAGGAAGGCGAAGAAACAAGCCACCAGGATCGAGCCCACGCCTACGAAACCGCCGTGCTTTACTCGGTACGGACGCACCATTTGAGGCGCTTTCTTCCGCAGGAAAATAAACGAGAGAGCGACCATGGCGTACATGATGACCACGCCAAAGGAGCTGGCGTTCACAAACCAGGACAGCGCGCCTTTGCCCAGCAGGCAGGAGAAGGTGGAAAGAACCCCGCAGACCAGGACCGCGTTTTTCGGCGTTTTGTACTTGGGATCAATCTTTCCCAAGAAGGCCGGCAGCATCTTGGCGTTGGCCAGGGAGTAGATGACCCGGGCGCCGCCATAGAGAAATCCGTTCCAGCTGGTGAGGATTCCGCAGATTGCGCCTACGATGCAGACCTTTCCCCAGAATGGGCTGCCGAAGGCATAGGCCATGGCGTCCGCTACGGGAATTCCCGCGGAATTGGTTCGGATGCTCAGCGGAGCGGACAGGCCGGTAGCGAAGATCATCAGCATGTACCAGAGAGCCGCCGCCGCGATGGATAGAATCAGCAGTTTGGGGATCTTCTTCAGCGGAACGTTCATCTCTCCCGCCGACTGCGGAATGACGTCAAAGCCTACGAACATGGCCGGGACCATGAGCAGGACCGCTGAAAAACCGTGAAGATCCGTAATCAGAGGCTTGGTGTTTTGGATATCTCCTTGAACCAGGCCGCCGCACAGGAACAGGAGCCCCACCGACACCAGGCCCAGGGTGGCGACGGTTTGAAACACCGCCGCCGACTTGGCGCCCCTTATATTGACGATGGTGATGATCACCGAGGCGGCGATGGCTACCAGCGCCCACGAAATATACACGTCGTAGTCCTGAATCGTCCAGAGATAACCGATGTTGGGGATCGGGAAAACATAGTCTACCGCGGTGGCAAAGGCGGGACCTTCCCACGCCGCCACTCCCAAATAGGCAAAGCCGGTGGCCAAGCCCGCGATCACCGCGGGCCAGTAGCCCATGGACTTGTAGGAAAATACCACGCTGCCGCCGGTGCAGGGGATCGCCGGTGTCAGCTCGGCGTAGGCCATCCCCACGAACACACAGAGCAGCGCTCCGGCCACATAGGCGAAAATTGCTCCGATCATTCCGGCATCGGCCGCCCATTGGCCGGAGAGCATGATCCACCCCCAACCAATCATCGTGCCGAAGGCTAACGCCAGCACATCCTTCGTGCTGAATGTTTTTACCAAATTCTGCTCGCTCATATTTGTTCCTTCCTCCATTCTTTATGGATCGGATTGCTGTCAGCCGCCGCCGGCGAAGCCTTGATGATCACCGATGACCGGCGGCACATTGGCCGAAGGGGCCGGGATCAAACGATTCCGGCGACTGCCTTGGCCAGCTCCTTCTTTGCTTCTATGTTGCCCTGACGAGCGATCATGATTCGCTGCGCCTGCGGAGAACCGGCACCGTGGAGGGATTCCGTCCGATAGCCCACCGCCGAGGAACCCAGACAGATGTTTTCCAGGAACCGCAGGACTCTCATCCGTTCTTCCGTGGTGGCCACCGGCGCGGCCTTAAAGTATTTATTGCAGATATCCCCCACGGTTTCCCCGTTTCTTCCCACCTTCAGGTCCGATTTGAAATCCTTCTCCGAGGGCATGGTCA
>CAUHLX010000141.1 GCA_959606705.1 uncultured Bacillota bacterium
CAATGTCACGTAACCAAAGCGGGAAAGCTTTCCCGTTGGAAACCCCTTGCCCGGAAGGACTCCGGCCATTTCCCATTCCCGATGAGCCTCATCCTCCAGCACCTGCTGGAGGTAGAGGAACCCGCCGCATTCCGCGATGCAGGGCAAACCATCCTTCAGAGCTTTTTTCAGCTGGGAACGCAGGGTACGATTTTCCATCAGCTGTTTCCCGTACAGCTCCGGATAACCGCCGCCCAAGAGCAGTCCCGAAAGCCCTTCGGGGAGCTCGCGGTCCTCCAGCGGAGAAAATTCCACCGGCTCGGCTCCCAGAGACTTCAAAAGCTCCAAACTCTCCTGATAATAAAAACAGAACGCTTTGTCCCGCGCCACGCCGATCCGCGGGGGGCCGGAGAGGTTCGGTGTGGGAGAGAACGGCGATTCGACGGCCAGCAGCGCCTCGTCCGCTTCCAGAGGCGGAGCGCTTTCGGCCAATGCCAGCAGTCCCGGCAGGTCCACGCTTTCCGCCAGCTGGCGGCCGATTCGCGCCACTCGTTCTTTCAGATCGGCCACCTCGGCGGCGGTGACCAGCCCCAGATGCCGGCTCTCCAGGCTGCAGTCCGACAGCTTCGGCAGATAACCGTACACCCGGATTCCGGTTTCCCGCTCCACCGTTTCCTTCAAGGACGGATAGACCATGGGGGAAACCTGATTGAAAATCACCCCGGAAATTCCGCTGTCCCGTCGAAATTCCGCAAAGCCCTTTACCAGAGCGGCCGCGGAAACCGACATGCCCTTTCCGTTGATCAAAAGAACGGCCGGCGTACCGGTGCACCGGGCCAGATGGTAGGCGCTGGCCTCCGTGGAACCCGCGGAAAGGCCATCGTAGTAGCCCATCACGCCTTCCATCACCGCCAGATCGCAATTACCGGTATTTTTCCATAGCAGCGCCCGCGTCAGGTCCTCTCCCGCAAAGAAGAGATCCAGGTTTCGGGAAGGCGCGCCCACGATTTCCGTGTGAAACATGGGATCGATATAATCCGGTCCGCATTTAAAGGCCGCGGGCCGGAGCCCCTGAGACAGAAACGCGGACAGCAGACCGCAGACCACCGTGGTCTTTCCGGAACCGCTGCCGGCGGCTCCGATCATGATTCGGGGGATGACTGCCGAAATCATAGCGTCGCCTCTTTCTTACTCTCTTTCGTTCCCGGACCTTTTCCTCCGATGACAAATACCGGGTTCTGCCCCATCATCATATAGTAATTTCCGGCCTTCTTTCCTCGGGAAACAGCGGCTTGCACGATTTCCACCTCTTGAAAGCGGAATTCCTCCAAAAGCCGGACCGCCTCATAGGCCGTCTCCAAGGCAATGGCCGTCACCACCACCGAGGCGAAGGGGTTTTTATCCAGAATGACGGATAAGACCGCTTTCAGCTGTTTTCCGGAGCCGCCGATAAACACCCGATCCGGAGCCGGCAGATCGAGCAGGGCCTCGGGAGCGGCCCCGGCTACGATTTCCAGGTGATAGGTTCCGAAGGCCTTCCGGTTGGTCTCGATCAGCTTCAGAGCTTCCTCGCCGCGTTCCACCGCATAAACCTGCCCCTGACGGCAGATCAGTCCCAGCTCGACGGAAACCGAACCGGTCCCCGCGCCTACGTCCCAGCAGACGTCGTCTTCCGAGGGCGCCAGCATGGAAAGCGCGATGGAGCGGATTTCCCGCTTGGTCATAGGCACCTCGCCGCGGGTAAACAGAGAGTCTTCCAACCCGTGAACGGAGGATCGTCCGGTAAGCGGCGCCGGATTTTCCACCAGCATGACGGCAAGACTGTCAAAGCACCTTCCCGCCAGCTCTGCGGCAGTTCCGGAAACGATCTCTTCCCGGGGATAGGAAAGATTTTGACCGACGTGCACCATCACGTTTCCCAGTCCCTTATCATTCAATAGCGCGCACAATTCCCCCGCTGTGGTTCCTTCTCCCCCGGTGAGGAGAAACAGCTTGGAATGATTCATGACGCCGTTCACCACCCGGGCACTTCTGCCGTGAGCGGAGAGCACCGCCGCATCATCCCAGGAGGTTTTCAAACGAGCGCAGAAATAAGTCAGCGAGCTGATGCCGCACAGAGGAACGACTTCGAATTCTTCCGCGGAAAGCAGCTGATACAGCCGTTTCGCCCCGCTGTAAAAGCCCACGTCTCCGGATAGGATCACCGCCGCCGGCTCCGCCAAGCACGCTCCCCGCAGATATTCCGCGATCTCGTCGGATTTAATCAGACTGCGGCATTCCTTGCCCTCCGTCAGGGCGCCCAAGGAAGACAGCATCCGCGCCGCGCCCAGGAGACAGCCGCTGTCTGCGATGGCCTGTCTGGCCTCCGCGGTCATGCTTTCCTCGCTGCCCGGACCGACCCCCACCAGGTAAACTCTTTTTCTCATTCCGCGCAATCCTTCCGGAAAAATTCCTCCACGATCTCCAAGGTTTGATCGATCTCCCGGTCGCAATGGGCGTAGGACAGGAACATGGCTTCGAACTGTGAGGGAGCCGAATAGATGCCCCGTTCCAAAAGGTGATTGAAATAACGGGAAAACCGCCCCACATCCGCTGTTTTAGCGGAGGTGTAATCGACCACCGGCCCCGGAGTGAAGAACAGGGAACCCAGAGAACCCACATGATTTACCGTGCAGGAATTTTCTCCTTTGCAATAGCGGGAGGCGATCTCTTCCAATCCGCCGTACAGCCTCTCTCCCAGACTGTCCAGTTCCTCGTAGACCTCAGGATGGTCCGCCAGCCAATTGAGCTGGCAGAATCCCGCCGCCATGGCCACGGGATTTCCCGACAGAGTCCCCGCCTGATAAACACTTCCGCTGGGAGCGATCACCTCCATGATCTCCCGCCGGCCGCCATAGGCGCCTACCGGCATTCCCGCGCCGATGATCTTGCCGAAGGTGGCCAGGTCCGGCGTCACGCCGAACCGCCCTTCCGCTCCGGAAAGACTGAGACGGAAGCCGGTGATCACTTCGTCAAATATGAGGACCGTACCATTGGCCGTACAGATTTCACGAAGCTGTTTGAGAAATCCCTCCCGGGGTAAAACCACGCCCATGTTGGCCGCGATGGGCTCTAAAATCAAGGCAGCGATCTGTCCTTTGTTCTCGTCGAACAGACGTTCCACGCTGTCGAAATCATTGTAGACCGCACTGAGCGTGTCCGCCACACAGCCGGCGGGTACCCCGGAGCTGTCCGGCAGTCCGCCGGTCATCAAACCGGAGCCGGCCTTGACCAGGAAGGAATCACTATGGCCGTGATAACAGCCTTCAAATTTGAGGACCTTGCTGCGGCCGGTAAAGCCTCGCGCCGCCCGCAGTGCGCTCATGGTGGCTTCCGTTCCGGAATTGACCATGCGGACCATTTCCACGGAGGGAACCAGTGAGGTTACCAGCTTCGCCATTTTGACCTCGGCTTCCGTGGCCGCGCCGAAGCTCAGTCCCCCGCTCAGAACCTGTTCCACCGCGTCTCGAATCACCGGATGATTGTTTCCCAGAATCATCGGTCCCCAGGAACCGATATAATCGAGGTATTCGTTTCCGTCCACGTCGTAGATCCGGCTGCCATCGGCCCGACGAATGAAACGAGGGGTGCCGCCTACCGCCTGGAACGCCCGGACCGGACTGTTGACTCCCCCGGGAATGTACTGCTTTGCTTCTTCGAATAATTTCTTGGAACCCTCTGTTTTCATCACTGTGCTGTTCTCCCTTCCTCAGCGTAACGGCTTGCTTCAGCCGATTCTTCCTTCCTCGATAAAGCCTGCCAGCTCTTTTGCAAAATAGGTGAGCAGAATGCTGGCTCCCGCCCGGAAAATACTGACGGTGGATTCGCAGATCATGCTGTCCTCATCGATCCAGCCGTTGGCCGCCGCCGCTTTGATCATGGCGTATTCCCCGCTGACGGCGTAGGCAGCCACCGGAACGTCCACGCTGTCCGAAACCTGACGAATGATGTCCAGATAAGACAGCGCCGGCTTTACCATGAGGATATCCGCGCCCTCGTCCAGATCCAGCAGAGCCTCCCGCAGACCTTCCTTGGCATTGTGATAGTCCATTTGATAAGCCTTCCGATCACCAAAGGCCGGGGCGGAATCCGCCGCTTCCCGGAATGGCCCGTAAAACGCGGAGCTGTATTTTGCCGCGTAGGACATGATGGGAATCTCCTGATAGCCCTTTTCATCCAACAGCTCCCGCATGGCGCCGATCCGGCCGTCCATCATATCCGAAGGAGCCACCAGCTGCGCGCCGGCTTCCACATGGGACAGCGCCGTCTTGGCGATCAGGGGAACGGTCTTGTCGTTGTCTACCGTTTCCCCGCAGAGAATGCCGCAGTGTCCGTGAGAGGTGTATTCACACATGCAGACATCAGTGATGCGGAATATTTCCGGATAGTGTTCTTTGCAGTATCTCACGGCCTTCTGGATGATCCCGTCCTCCGCGTAGGCTCCGCTGCCCTGCTCGTCCTTGTGGTCCGGCAAACCGAAGAACATGACCTTGTTGACACCGGCAGCCAGCAGTTCTTCCAGACATTCTCCCATACGGTCCACGGTGTAGCGGTTCTGTCCCGGCATCGAGGAGATTCCTTCCACCAAGTTTTCCCCCTCTCGAACGAAGATCGGATAGATCAAAGAGGACTTGGAAATCCTGGTTTCCCGGACCATCTCACGCAGGGCCGCGCTGCTTCTCAATCTTCTGGGACGATACAATAAATCCATTTCGCACTACTCCTTTCTCTGCTGCCAATAGGACAGAACACAGTCGGTGAGACTGTCCATGTCAGCCTGTTTTGCAATATGTGTTTTCATTCCGTATTCCCGGCATTTGGCCGCCGTCTGTTCTCCGATGCAGATGGCCTCCACCGTTCCGTAATTTTCAAGAGGAACGGAACGGACAAACCCTTCCACCGTAGAGGCGCTGGTGAAGGCCGCCGTATTTAAGTCTCCGTTGAGAAACAGCTCGGTGACCGAAAAGGGATGGTCCTCTTCTAAAATAGTATCATAAATCGGCACGTCATCATAGGGCGTTCGGGTCCGTTCCAGTTCGGCCAGGAGCGTGGGGGTTCCCCGCTTTGCCCGGGGGATCAAAACCCGTTTTCCTTCGGCACGCTCTGCCAGTTGGGCGCCCAAATGAGATGCGTCGTACACTTCGGGGGTCAAATCCACCAGGATTCCGCGACTCTCGATGGCTTTTTTCGTGGCACTGCCGATGGCCGCGAATTTCAGACCCGCCAAACAGCGAATATCCAGCCCGGCGGATCGGAGCTTCTCGAAAAATACCGCTGCTCCCTTGGGACTGGTAAACACGATCCAGCCATAGTCCGAGATCCGTTCAAAGGCCTTGGCGAGCTCCGGCGTTTCCTCGAGGGCTTCCGTGCGGATGGCCGGCATTTCCACCACCTCCGCGCCCAGCGCGGAAAGCTTCGCGGTGAGTGCCGAAGCGGAATCCTGCGGACGCGTGACCAGAATGCGCAGTCCGAACAGACTGCGGTGCTCCATCCACTGAAATTGATCGGCCAGCTGGCAGACCTTGCCGACGATGATGATGGCCGGCGGATGAATGCCTTGCTTGGCGGCGTCCTCGGGGAGGCGAGATAAGGTGGACACCACCCGTCTTTGAGACGCGGAGGTTCCCCGTTCCAGCACGGCTGCCGGCATCTCCGGATCCATGCCGCCCTCCGTCAGCCCCCGGCAGATATGAGGCAGCGAGGAAACGCTCATGAGAAAGACCAAGGTACCCTGCGTCTCCGCCAGCGCTTGGAAGTTGACCTCCGGCTTTCCGCTGGTTTTCGTATGTCCGGTTACGATGTGAACCGAAGAACAGAAATCTCTGTGTGTCACCGGAATCCCGTTATAAGCGGGGACCGCAATCGACGAAGTGACTCCGGGAACAATTTCGAAGGGAACCTGATGCTCCGCCAGCAGCTCCAGCTCTTCTCCGCCCCGTCCGAACAGAAAGGGATCGCCGCCTTTCAAACGCACCACCCGCTTTCCTTCCAGCGCGTGAGCCAGAATCAGACGGTTGATCTCGTGCTGGGGAACCGGATGGTTTCCGGCCCGTTTTCCCACGTCGATCTTCTCCGCCTGGCGAGGGATCAGAGCCAGCACTCCGGGCCCCACCAGCTTATCGTACAGCACCACCTCCGCCTGAGCGAGAACGGCCTTCCCTTTCAAAGTAAACAGTCCCGCGTCGCCGGGACCCGCACCCACCAGCCAGACTTTTCCCATTTTTGCTTCCTTCATGCCCTGGCCTCCTTTCTCAAGCGGTCCGCCAAACGGCGTCCGAGCTCTTCCGCATCCTTGACCGGTCCGGAATCGCGCCCGATGAAAGAGCGCTCCTGGTCCTCATCGTAATACAATCCGTCCAATGACAGTTCGTTCCCCGAAATTCGTGCGTAAGCAGCGATGGGAGAGCTGCAGCCTCCGTCCAGCTCCCGGACAAAGGCCCGTTCCGCCAAAGCCGCCGCGCGGCTGTCCACATCCTCCACCGCATCCAGATAATCGTGGGATTCTCCCGCGCGGCCTTGGATTGCCAGAATTCCCTGGCCTGCCGCCGGGATCATTTCCTCCGGTGAAAACACGCGGCCAATGCGCCCCGCAAGACCCAGACGCACCAACCCGGCCCGCGCCAGCACCAAGGCACAGAAGGTGCCGCTTTCCAGCTTGGACATACGAGTGAGCACATTGCCGCGGACGCTTTCCACGGTGCTCCCCGGGTAGAGCTTGGCCAGCTGCAGGCTCCGTCTGCGGCTGGAACATCCAAAGGGCTTTGAAAGCGCGGGAACCTGAGATGACTCGCCGCTTCCCGAGCCTTCCGGAAAGACCAGAACATCCCGCGGGTCCTCCCGTTTGGAGAACGCCACCAGCGGCAGGTCGGGAGAAACCTCCATGGGCAGGTCCTTCAAGCTATGTACGGAAAGATCGATCCGACCGTCTGTCAAGGCCTGATCCAATTCTTTCACAAACAGCCCTTTCCCGCCAATCTGATCCAATCGGCGGTCCAAAATTTTATCTCCGGTGGTTTTCATGGTGATCAGCTCCACCTTTAATTCGGGATGACGGCTGCGAATCTGCGCCATGATCATCTCACTTTGGATCACGGCCAGCTTGCTCTCCCGGCTTCCGATCACAATGGTATTTTTATCTCTGCTCAAAGATT
>CAUHLX010000142.1 GCA_959606705.1 uncultured Bacillota bacterium
CTCCGCTTCTTCAGCACCTGATAGCCTCGGGCCAGTGCCGCGATCATCAGTCCGTTCCAGCCGGTGAGCACCTTGTCATCCCGATGCAGCACCTCTCGGCCCGCCCGGTAGTAAAGTACCTTCTCCCGCAAACCATCGATGGTTTTCTCCGCTTCCTCCGTCTCCTGCGGTTCTTCCAGGAGATTGGGAATATTCCGGCCTTCGAAATTTCCCTGCTCCGTGATATTGTAATAGTCGCAGAACAGGTCGGCCGACCGCTCTCCCAACAGCTCCGACAGCTCCGAAACCGTGAATGTGTAAAACCGTCCTTCCTCTCCCGCGCTGTCCGCGTCCTGAGCGGCGCAGAAGCCTCCGTCCTCATCCCGCAGCTCCCGCAGAACATAATCCAAAGTCCGCTCCGCTACCCTGCGATAAAGCTCTTTGCCCGTAATCCGATACCCCTCCACATAAGCCAGCGCCAGCAGTGCGTTGTCGTAGAGCATCTTTTCGAAATGCGGGGCCAGCCAGGCTTCGTCGGTGGAATAACGGCAGAAGCCGCCGCCTATGTGGTCGAAGATCCCACCTTTGTACATAGCCTGCAAAGTCGTCTCTGCCATTTCCAGGGCTTTCTCGTCCTTCCGCCCCGAAGACTGATAAAGTCCCAGTAAGAACAGAAGGTTGTGAGGTAAGGGAAATTTGGGCTTGTCGCCAAACCCCCCGTAGGTTTCGTCAAAATTTTGTTCCAGTCCCCGACGGGCTTCCGCCACCAAGTGATCGTATTCCTTGTCCGCCAGCCGTTCAAAGCCGCCCGGACCGATGATTCCCGGCTCCGATTTGTCCCGTTCACCGTCCGAATCACCGTCTTCTCTCCCCTCGGTACCCGGTCTTTCCTCAAGGTCCTGTCCGCCGCGCAGAAGCCGCAGCACCTCGTTGGAGGTCTTTTCCAGATCCTTTCGATTGTTCTTCCAGCTCTCGGCGGCCAGCGGCAGCAGCTCCAAGAGCCCCATGGTCCCGTACTTTTTTTTCTTAGGAAAATACGTCCCCGCGAAAAACGGCTTTCCCTCCGGGTCGGTGAGAATCGTGCAGGGCCACCCGCCCTGTCCGGTGAAAATTTGGCAGACCGCCATATACACCGCGTCGATGTCCGGCCGTTCCTCCTTGTCCACCTTCACACAGACAAACTCCTGGTTTAACAGCTCGGCCACTTCCTGGTCCTCAAAGCACTCATGGGCCATTACATGGCACCAGTGACAAACCGAATATCCGATGGACAGGAAGATCGGTTTCTCTTCCCGGCGAGCCTTTTCAAAGGCTTCCTCTCCCCACGGATACCAATCCACCGGATTGTAGGCGTGCTGAAGCAGATACGGCGAGCTTTCCCCGATCAATCGATTGGGTACTTTATTATGATTCTCTGGCATATGGCGTCCCCCTTCTCTATTTCAAGTTTATGGTTCTACTCATATCATCGCCTTCCCGTTTTCAAATTATACTTTCCCGGAGAAGACGCGCTTGAAATAAGTGCGGGCCGGAACCGCCGAGCCAAAAAACAAAATCAGCAAGCCTCCAGGAAGGCTTGAAAAATTCTACGGCTCATCTCATCCGTTTCCACCAGCCATTCCGGATGCCATTGAACACCCAGAACAAAAGGCCGATCTTTCCTGCGGATCGCCTCGATCAAACCGTCGGCGGCTTCCGCTTCCACGGTAAAACAATCCGCTATCCGGGCCACCGCCTGATGATGAAAGCTGTTGACTCGGAGGGTTTCCGTTCCGGTAATTTGATGGAGAAGTCCTCCTGATTTCACGGTGACGCTGTGAACCGGCTCACAATACGGGGGCTTCTGATCGTGGTTGAGCGCACCGGGGTATTCCTCCGTCAAATCCTGGTACAGGGTCCCTCCACACAGCACATTGAAAAGCTGAACGCCGCGGCAGGTTGCCAGCATGGGCTTGCCCAGCTCCAACGCGGAAGAGAATACGAGGCTTTCCATTTGATCCAGGGCCTCTAAGGTTTCTCCGCAGCAGGGCTTTCTCTCCTGACCGTATCTCGCGGGATCAATGTCTTGTCCGCCGGGAAACAGCAGTCCGTCCGACATGGCGAGAAGTGAGTCGATTACCTCTTCGTCCACAGTCTGCGGAAACATAAACGGAACGCCGCCGGCCTGTTCCACCGCAGTCATATAAGGGTACAGCATCCACCAGACGTTTTCCTTTTTATCATACACCGGCATGATTCCGATTCTCGGTCTCTGATTCATTCTCATTCCTCCCATTTCTGATTTCCCTCGGCTTCACGAACTGCGAAATGCAGTGATGCTCATATTATACCATGTCTTTCGATCCATACGCCGTTGGCGAGAGGTAAGACATGGTGAAATAGCCCCTTCACAGCCTATGCGGCTATTATACCATGCTTTCGATCGATGCGCCTTCGGAGCAAGGTAAGACATGGTGAAATAAATCTTACGGTTCTGCGGTGTTTAGGATACCTCTTTTATCTCCTCCCTGTCACCATCGAATCTCAAACGCCATATACTGGGGAATAGCGCGCGTCCATAACAATTTGGCTGCCGGGGTGTCTTCCCTGTCAGTCCGTAAAAAAGAAAGGAGTGATTGCGATGCCCGAACGAAAAATCGGCAATCCCCTCAGGCGCTGTCTGGGTATGAGAGAAACGGTGACGATTACCGTGGGAACGGTCATCGGAGTGGGACTGTTTACGGTAGGAGCAAACGTAACGGGTCTGTTGGGGCCATCCGTTGTCTGGGCTTCTCTGGCGGCCCTGGCGGTGAGCATTTACCCGGCTCTGCTCTACGGGGAAATGGGGGCGATGCTCCCTTATGCCGGAGGTACATATCAATACGCTTCCATCGGTCTGGCTCGTCCTTTGGGGATGCTGGCCGGTTGGAATTTCACCATCTCCATGATTTCCGTCACCAGCGGCGAAGCTCTGGCCTTCAGCTTTTATCTGCGGACCTTCTTAGAGGCTTTGGGAATTCCCCTACCCTTTGGAGACACCACCGTGGCCTGCGCGGCGGTCATTCTGTTTCTGCTGTTCAGCATCCGCGGCGCCGGGCTCACGGGCCGGCTGCAAAACGGGTTTCTGTTCTTTTTTTGGGGAGTGGCCGTCGTTTGGTTCGCGCGGATGATCCCCGCCATGCGGCCCGAGCACTTCTCCGACTTCACATTGCCTCAGGGCGCCGGCGGTCCCTTGGGCTTTCTGGGAGTCACCGCTATGGTCTGGTGGTGCTTCGCCGGATTCGAGACCTGCTGCGCCATGGGAGAGGAAATCCGTTACCCCCAGATCAACTTACCTCGCGCCTTATTCCTGGCGCCGTTTATCGTGTTCGCGGTCAATGGTCTCTTTCAGTGGGTTCTGGTGGCCATCGTTCCCTCCGGCGGTCTAACCGTTTTGGCAGAAGCCGCCGCTCCTTACGCGGAAGGCATGAAGCTAGCCGGAGTCTTGGGATTTCCCCTGATCCTTCTGGCCGCCGGAATCGCCTTCGGGGGAGACTTTTCCACCTTGAACGCCAGCGTCTCCGTTCCGCCCCGCTATCTGTTCACCATGGCGCGAGACGGAGTTCTTCCCCAATTTTTTGCCCGTATCCATCCCAAATATCAAACGCCGCACCTGGCGATTTTGGTTCTGGGACTGCTCATCGTGCTGATGATCTCCACCGGTTCCATGATCTATATCGCCTCGCTTTCCCTGTTCGCCACGCTCTTTTACTACATCATCGGCATCCTCTCCGCCTGTGGACTTCGGCTGCGCTATCCCCAGCTGCCTCGGCCCTATCGGGCGCCATTTCTGGCAATCGGCGCGCCGGTGAGCGTACTGATCTATCTGCTGATGATGGCGCAGCTGGATTCCGGCGCCGTAAAAACCGGAATTCTTTGGTCGCTGCTGGGATTAGCCGTCTACTTTCTATGTGTCCGGAAAAATCGTTCCGCGAGGGGTCCGCTCCGTCCGGATGAGGAAATCATCTCCATGGAAGCTCCCGATGAAAAAGAGCGTCTCAAGATGGACCGAGAATTCCACCGGTGGCGGAATATCACGATTCTGGCGGTCCTGTTTGTCCTTTCGCTCTACGTGGGTTCCTACTTTTTATCCTGATTCCGGGCGATTCTGTGTTTCTGCCGGTCCGTCCTGTCCGTTTTCTTTTTCTAAACCTCCTCCGCAAAGCATACATTTAAAGGATTTCAATTGCGGAGGTGATGAATTTGAAAAAAAACTCGGTGCTGACCCAGGGACGGATTTTTCCCGTCCTGACCCGGTTCGCCCTGCCTTTTCTACTGGCAAATTTGCTCCAGGCCCTCTACGGAGCCGCGGACCTGGTGATCGTGGGCCGCTTCGGCGACCCCGTCGGGGTTGCGGCGGTAGCTACGGGCAGCCAGGTTATGCAGATGGTCACCGGCTTGATCATCGGACTTTCCACCGGGGGAACCGTGCTGATCGGCCAGCATTTCGGCGCCGGCAGAAAACGGGATCTGGTGGATTCCGCCGCCTCCATGATCCTGCTGTTCGGCCTGCTCTCCATCCTGTCCACCGCCACGCTGTTCTCCTGTGCCAGACCGATCATCGAAGCTATGCGGGTTCCCATCGAAGCGGAGGAAGCCGCGGTTCAGTATCTCTTCCTCTGTTCCTTCGGCGTAGCCTTCGTCATCGGTTACAACGCGATCAGCGGCATCCTGCGCGGCGTGGGGGATTCGAAGACGCCGCTGCTGCTGGTGGCCTCCGCCTGTGCGGTCAACGTGGCCGCGGATTTACTTCTGGTCGGCGGGCTGCGCATGGGAGCCGCCGGAGCCGCCGCGGCCACTGTCTTTGCTCAGGGCTGCAGCCTGCTTTTCGCCGCTCTGTTCCTCAATCGAAGCGGAATCGCCCTGCGCTTTCGGCGTTTTACCCCCCGCGCGCGCACCGGAAAGGCCGCCGCGATCCTTCGCCTGGGCCTGCCCATCGCACTCCAGGAGGGTCTGATCAACCTGTCCTTTCTGCTGATTACCGCTCTCCTTAATGAAATGGGACTGATCGCCTCGGCCGCTGTGGGCGTGGTGGAAAAGCTTATTGTGTTCAGCATGCTTCCCACCACCGCCATCGCGTCCGCCGTAGCCGTCATGGCCGCGCAGAATCAGGGAGCCGGCCGCACGGACCGGGCTTCGAAAGGTCTGTTCTCCGGCATTCTGCTGGCTCTGATTCCGGGAATCCTCTGCTTCGCTTTGACCCAATGGATCCCCGCGGCCCTCGTCAGCCTCTTCACCACGGACCCCGGAGTGATTGCCAGCGGAACAGCCTATCTAAAATCCTATGGAGCGGACTGCGTCATGGTCTGCGTGGTTTTTTGCGCCAACGCGTTCTTCAGCGGCTGCGGGCATTCCCTGTTCCCCCTGATCCACAGTCTGATCGCCACCTTTTTGGTACGCCTGCCTCTGGCCTGGTATTTCAGCCGACCGGATCACGCTTCCTTATTTCTGGTGGGCTTCGCGGCGCCGCTGGCCTCTCTGTTCTCCATTCTTCTCTGCTGCGCGTACTATCGCTCCGGACGCTTTCGGCAGCTGCCATGAACCAGCTTCTTCATCGTCACATCTCTTTCTCATATTTGCAGCGATAGTAAATCCCGCAGCCTTGTACGAACAGATACGCGCATACCAGAAGCAGTACGGCAGCCAGCTCCACCCCCATCAAGGCAAACGACAACATCAAAGCGGCAAATACAAAGGTCATCCGATCAAAGGCCTTCGCTTTGGCACGACTGGCAATCGCCACATTCCGTTCGTCCTTTTGGTTGATTTCCAGCTCTTTTTGCAGCTCCGGGCTATTCTTCACAGCCTGGTAGGAAAGCAGGTTCCCCACCCCTTGGCCAAACGCGCCGCAGCCGATCCCAATGCATACATACGGAAGCGCCAACAGAAAGCCCCGCGGTTCGACTAGTGTTTTTACCAAATACAATCCAAGCCCCAGCAAAACCACCCCGATCGAGGTGATGAGGTAATCCATTTTTGACTTT
The DNA here is from genome assembly GCA_959606705.1 of uncultured Bacillota bacterium. Classification (GTDB taxonomy): domain Bacteria; phylum Bacillota; class Clostridia; order Peptostreptococcales; family Anaerovoracaceae; genus CAUHLX01. The sequence goes on from CAUHLX010000142.1 coordinate 5,982, forward strand.
TTCACGATTCTTCCTCCTCATAAATAAAGATCTCTTCAATGGCCATTCCAAAATAGCGAGCGATTTTGAACGCCAACAAAATGGAAGGATTATAGCGGCCGTTTTCCAGTGATCCGATGGTCTGCCTCGATACTTCAAGGGCGGCGGCTAATTCCTCTTGCTTGATTCCTCGCTGTTTTCGTATTTCTTCCAAACGGTTTTTCACGGCGATCCCCCTTTCCTTGTGGAAAGTTTACTTTCCATGAGCAAATCATACTGCCAATCCGGCAAAATGTCAAGCCAGCTTTCCATTACACAATAAAAAATAGAAAATATTTGGCGGCTATAAAATCCTTTTTCCAGCAGGAAAAGCGCATGAAATAAGCGTTTCTGTTGTGTGCGCTACAACCCTGAAACGGGTAAATTGGTGCCCGAATGATGCCCAAGTGAACAAACAGAGTTATGAACAGCAATATGAAGTAATGAAACGAAATGAACCGTTTGACATTTCCACGCGCGAATATTAGAATGAAAAAAGCGAGTTATGTGTTGTACCTTAGGCGGATAAGGCGTACTCGACGACGGGAATTCGACGGAGTATTTAGACATGAAAACTCTTTATGAAAAATATAAAAAAATCAAAATAGACGGCACTTGGATCGGCTTGGCTTTTGAAGATAATGATCAATATTTTTGTACACCCATAGGTGCAAAAGTAATCGGATGGGATAATGGCATACACTATTGTTTTATTGAAGGATTTGGAGATATGGTTTTCTGCGTCAATCCCGAATCCTGTTGTGATTATTATGTCTACCCTGTGGCAAAAAACTTTTATGACTTTTTGAGTTTGATACTCGCCACCCAAAACACAAATTCAATGCAGCAAGTCATTTTATGGGATAAGCAAACGTTTGAAAGTTTCATGAATAACCCGGAAAATATTGAATATGCGGCAAAAAAAGAAGTAACAGACGCACTAAACACGATTCGTATGGAACTGGGTGTAATGCCAATGGAAAAACCGTTTGAATATATCAAGGAGCTGCAAAGAGGTTTTCCTTACGAACATATTTGCTTTTCCAATGAATATTATGATACTTTGGGGCTGGAACGGCCAGATGGAACAGAGGCTGATGAGAACGGATTTGAATTTGATGCCGTTGAATT
>CAUHLX010000143.1 GCA_959606705.1 uncultured Bacillota bacterium
AAGAAAAGGAGAAATCGAATGAAATGTATTCAGCTGTATCCCAATGACACCGTGGCACTGGCGATCGAAGCCTTGAAAAAAGGCGAGACCATCACCGTGGCCGGCGAGACCATCACTTTGCAGGACGACATTCCCAGCGCTCACAAAATCGCTTTGAAGGATTTTAAAACAGGAGAGCCCATCACCAAATACGACAACACCATCGGTTATGCGTCCCAGGACATCAAAAAGGGCGAATGGGTCCATTCTCACAACGAGGTCACGGGTCTGGGAACCGCAAGAGCTTATGCTTACCAGCCGCAAAAGGAGGGCGTCATTTTCCCGGGAACCTCGGACCGTACCTTCCTAGGCTACGACAGAGCTGACGGCGGCGCGGGAATTCGCAACTATCTGGCGATCCTTCCCACGGTATTCTGTTCCAACGGCCCTTCCAAACGGCTGGCCGAGCTGGCGGCGGAAAAATATCCGGTCAACGGCCACTTTGACGGCATGCTCTACATGGATCAGGAATTCGGCTGCAGTCAGACGGGACACGACCTGGAGCTGACCTGTAAAACCCTGGCGGGCTTGATCAAAAACGCCAACTTCGGCGCGGTCCTGGTGGTCAGCCTGGGCTGTGAAATTTCGGACCCGGTGGAACTAAAAAAATATCTGGGAGACTATGACCAGCAGCGGATTCGAATCTTATCTCTCCAAAACTGCGAGGATGAATTTGAGACTGGCATGGAAATGATCGATGAGCTGATGCGCTTCATCGACAAGGATTATCGCGTCCCCCTTCCTTTGAGCCGACTCCATATCGCCACCAACTGCGGCGGCAGCGACGGGCATTCCGGAATTACTGCCAACACCTTGACAGGGGCTCTCTGTGACCGCATGGTTTCCTTCGGCGCTTCCGTGAGCATGACCGAAGTCCCCGAAATGATGGGTGCCGAGCATATTTTGATGAACCGCTGTGCCGATGAGACCGTGTTTGAGGACATGGTCCGCATGATTCGAAATTACGAGGCTTATTTCGCCCGCTACGGAGAAGCCATGAGCGACAATCCCACTCAGGGCAATAAAGCAGGCGGGCTGACCACCCTCGAAGAAAAATCGCTGGGCTGCGTTCAGAAGGGCGGACACTGCGCCGTCACGGAGATTCTGGACTATGGCCAGCGAGCCACGAAAAACGGTCTAATCCTGATCAGCGGACCTGGAAATGACCTGGCGGGAGTGACGGGCCAAATCGCGGCGGGAGCGGTTCTCACCGTCTTTACCACGGGCCGCGGCACCCCCTGCGGTTTTGCCGGCCCCACCTTCCGGCTTTCCTCCAACACCGCGCTGGCTCAAAAAAAGCCTCACTGGAACGACTATGACGCCGGCCGGCTGCTCACCGCCTCCGCTCCCGAAGAGGTCAAAGCGCTGGAGGACGAGCTGCTGGAAATGATCCTGGCCACGGCCAACGGAGATTACCGCACCTGCAATGAACGGAACGGCTATTTCATGATGGGCTGTCTTAAAGACGGTGTAACCCTTTAATCTCAGCGGAGAGCCGCACCCCGCGGATTATCATCAAATAAAAACCATAAAAATAACGCAAAAAGGATCGTAATCGAATCCTTTTTGCGTTATTTTATAGAGATGACCCCCTTGTTTATTTGATCAAAGCTCCCCCTAAACCGTTTTGCTCACGATTGCGCCCGGCCGTTACGAAGTCAGCAAATCCTGCCGTTTCGTCCTGACCGCCGCGATGCCGCAAAGCGCCAGGCCCAGGACAAATATCAAGACCGCCGCGATCAGCTCGATCATCGGCACGGAGGTCAGCAGAAACAGCTTGTTCTGGTAGTAAAACGCACTTGTTATCATCCTGGGCGCCAGGATCACGCAGATCGTGAAAAGCGGAATGAGCTTTAACAGCATGGCCACATAATTTCCACTGTACCGCGACAGGAAAAATGCCAGACCTGCCGCCCCGAAGCAAGTCAAATAGCATAAGCCGATGAGTACGAGACACCAGACGCCAAAGCTCCAATTTACCCACGCAAACCCCGACATCAGAAAGGAGAACATCCGGCTGCCGAAAAAAGCGCGGATGCCGTTTGTCAGGAACAGCCCGCCGAAAATCAGCAAATTGAGTGTGGTCAGCAGAAAAGCGGACAGCAGAGCGGCCGCAAGCTGTGACCGAAAAATCCCTCTGCCACGGCGTGCGCTCCATTGAAGCGGACGCAGATTGCACATTCGATCCCGCACCAGTACGGGAGACAATAAAATACAGACGGACAAGACCATCCAGACCAGAAGCCTACCCAGGTACTCTCCGGCGGCTTCCGGCACCTGATTGGGCAAGATGTTCCGCCAGGCTTGGTCGGCGCCGAAAAAGCGCCGCGCCGCGTTTTCATACTCTTTCCGTCCATAACCCATATCGGAGACTCGAGTTTCAAGCTCCGGAGCCGCTTCTCCCCATGCGGCATATTCTCGGATTATGGACTCCGCCGCGTAAATCCGACCATAGATATTATCTGCTTCATCACTCCAAAGAGCGTGTTGGAGCCGCATGGCATCGGCATACTTTTCCTGTTCGGCCTCGCTGAGCTCCCCCGAATACCGGCCGGTCTCATCCTGAAATTCCACATATTCCGCGTAGCTGGCAAGTCCGTTCCGCTGTGCCAGAGGATTCGCCCTGATGTGCTCGTCCGCCTCCGCCATCAGCCTCGGAAGGGTGGCCGTAAATTCCTCATATTCTTCCGGTTCCAGCGTGGTTCCGTATTTCCCGATGAGCTGGGCCGCTAGCTCAATTTGGGCCGCGTCATTGGGTCCGTTGGGAAAAAACTTCACGTAAAATTCCAGAAACATCAGGTAGTATACCATGCCGAGAAGGATTAAGGCCACGATAATTCCCGGCCGCCAAATCTTCTTCCATTCTTCACGCAGCATGCTCGATCACATCCTTTCCGCAAAATCGACGGTATAATATCAGCACCACCCCCGCCAGGACTGCCCAGCACAGCAAAGCGGTGCGGCATTCCTGAAACGGTACGATCGACCCCAGGTCCAAGCCGGTAAACCACAGGGGCTGTCCCCACCACAGTGCGATGGGAGTCCACTGCAAAAGCAAGTATGACAGCCAGAAGCCTCCGTCCCCGCACAGGATCATGGCCCCGAAGCTCAGCGCAGCAAACAAGACACAGGCCAGGAACCCGGAATACGCGTTTCCGGTAAACAAACCGAAGGCAAAGCCCAGGAGGTGGAAAATCAATACCACGGCTCCGCCCAGCAGCATTGTGGCGGTCAGATAACCGGCAATCGTAAAATGGGTCCAACTGAGGAAGGGGAAGGCCCTCCCCAGCGCACTGATATAATAAAACTGGCTGGACATGCTTGCCTCCCAGATCGGCCCCAGCCTCCAGGCCAAGGAAAACGCCAAAAGGGATAAGCCTGCCAGCAGCCCGTATGCGCCAAGAGCGGTCATGGCACTGGCGATCAGCTTCCCGGCCTGCACACTTCGCCCGGTTCGGGTGGTGTAAACCGAGGCCTCCGTCCGGTGCTGACGTTCGTACCCGCAGGAATACAGCGCCAAGAGCACCGCCAGAAGCAAGCCCTCGGTAATGATCAGCCGGCACAAGGTTCCGAAGAGACTGCTCAGAAGAGGCTTGGTCATCCCCGCCGCCGCCAGACTGAGGGAAGCATCCCTGGCCGCCAGCTCCTCCACACTGAATTGCAGCCGCTGAAACTTCCGTTCCAGAAGCTCCTCCGCGGCGCCGGACATGGGGTAATACTGCGCATAAAACCTTACCAATCCGGAGGTATCGTACTCTTCCAGGATGTCCTCCGCCCCTTGAGTCTCGGAAATGAGCTGCCGGCCATATTCCGAGGAAGGAAGCGCCGCCAGCGCCGCGTCAAACTCCGGTCCCATCTGTCCCCCGGCATAGCCTTCCGCCTCGACCAGGAAGGAAAGATAGTCGGCGCCCGCGTTATCGTATCGTTCGCTCATCACAAAAAATAAGTTAAAACACAGACACAGCATTAAAAATATCCCCAGCATGGGAACCCCCAACAGCTTTCGCAGCTCCCAGCGAAGCAGCTCCCCGCTCATTGTTCCCCATCCCTGTAAATATAAAGAAACGCATCCTCCAGACCCGGCGTCACCGGACGCCCATGCTCCGGCGGAATTTCCGAGAAAACACGAAGCACCGGTCCCCGCTCTCCCTGCCCCTCGCTGACGACGAACGGTCCGGCGGCAGCCGGTGTTCCGGTGCCCACGGTGCCGTCGGCCGCCATGGTGCCTGCCGGGACTTCGAAGAGTCTGCCCTTCAGCAGTCCGCAGATATTGGCCGGACTGTCACAGCAAAAGAGCTGATGATCTCGCAGCATCACGATTTGCCCGGCAACGGTTTCGATGTCCGAAACGATATGGGTGGACAGGAGGACGATGCGATTTTCGGAAAGGCCGTGAATCAGGCTGCGGAAACGCACCCGCTCTTTGGGATCCAGCCCGGCGGTGGGTTCGTCGAGAATCAGAATCTTAGGATCGTTGAGCATGGCCTGAGCGATCCCCACGCGCCGTATCATGCCGCCGGAAAACTGACGCATTTTCCGGTCCTTGACCTCCGAAAGCGCGACCAGCTCCAGCAGCTCGTCGATCCGCCGTTCCGCCGCTTTCCGCTCCATACGCTGAAGTGCCGCCATATACCGCAGGAATTGGCGAGGAGAATTGTTTTTATAATAGCCGAACTCCTGGGGCAAATAGCCGATGAGCCCTCGGTAATCCTCCCCCATCTCCAGAATATCGCGGCCGTTCCATCTTATCGATCCCTCCGTAGGGAACAGCAGCGTGGTGATCATCTTAATGAGCGTGGTCTTGCCGGCGCCATTGGGTGCGAGCAGCCCGTATAAACCGTTTTCAAAAACGAGATTCAGATCTTCCAGTGCCGTAAAAGCGCCGTATTTCTTCGTTACATGTTCAATGGACAGCATGGGAAAGCACTCCTTCCTTAGGGTCAAAATAATAGTGTTTCAGAGTCCTGACATAGCAGGTCAGCGATAGAACGGCGATCATGGCAAAGGCCGCCGTAGGAACCGCCTCCATGAAAACGACCGCCTTCTCCCCCATGGCCAGCAGCGCCACGCACAACACAATCCAAATACCGGGTACGATGACACAGGACCGTGGGGCCCGGCTTTTCCATTCCGCAATCAGCTGAGCCGCAGCAAAGAAAAACAGCGAGGAGAAAGAAATGCTGATCAGCCGCAGTGAGGAAAGCTCTCCGTGGTAGATCACGGAGAGGCCGATCCCCCCGGCGGCGGACAGAACCGCCGATATTCCGCCGAATACCAGCATTCGCAATACCGTCAATTGCCTCAAGCTGCATCGGCAGGTCATGATCAGCTCATAGGTTCCGCACATCATTTCCTTCCAGGTGGTCAGCAGATGCAGCAGGCCGTAGAAAAAGGGAGAAAGCAGAAAGACCAATACGGAGACCGCGCCGAGAAATGCTCCGACGGAAGAAAAGAACACCGTTCCCATCAGCATTCCGCCCAGCAAGGCTAAAAACAAGCAGTCCCCTACCCCGAAAAACAAGCCGCGAACCCCTACCGTGCGCAGAAGCTCGGGCAGGGCGGAAGTGAGCCGCTGAGGCGCGGGCATCCCGCGCCGGAGAATGGTTCGGATGCTTCTCTGTTGTTCTTCCGGGGTCAGAAGAGGGATCGGTTCCCATTTATTCATGATGATCAAACTCCTTTCTCAATCGTTTTACCAGTCTATAATACCGCGCCTTCACCTTTTCTTCCGCCGCCCCGGTCATTCGGGCAATTTCCGGGAAGCTGTATTCTCCGTAGAGGCGCAGACGAAAAATTTCCTGGAGAGCCGGGTCCCAGGTCCGCACCTCCTCTTCGATTCGGCTGATCAAAAGGCGATTCAGAACCATTCCCGAAACATCATCCTCCGCCGAAAGCTCCTTCTCGACCATCTCCTCTTCAAAAGAAACCGTGCGGAAACGGACTTTTCTGCGGGCGTCGATCACTTTGTACGTAGCGATGCGGTAAAGCCAGGTGCGAAACCCCGCTTTCTTCGGCTCAAAGGAAGGCAGCGAGCGCAACGCAGCGATGAAAATCTCCTGCGTTAAATCCAGCGCGTCCTCTCGTTCCCCAACCTGTCGATACACATAGGTGTAGATCTCGTCATAGTAAGCCTGTACCAGCCGATTTGCCGCTTCCTGTGAACCGCGGCGTAAAATCGCTTTGATCCACTTTTGCTCCTGCTCCAACGCCACGCCCCCTTTGTCGTCCTCTATTGTTATATTCGTTTATTTCCACCCAATCGTTGCAGCTATATTATGTGTTTCTTTTTTGATTCTATCTTATAACATAAAAATTCCCCGGGCCACCTCTTGCGATGTCCCGGGGAACCTTTTCCCTGCTCCTCTACCATTCGGCGATGGTTCCGTCCTCATGACGCCAAATGGGATTTTTCCACTGGTGTGGATTCTGATTTTCTTCCAGGACCAGCTCTTTATTGACTTCGATACCCAGTCCCGGCTTCTTCGGCAGGGCCACCGCCCCCTCCACAAAGGTCAAGGTCTCCCGATCCAAAATGTAATCCAGAACCTCCTTGCCCTGATTGTAGTGGATTTTCATGCTCTGCTCCTGGATGACCGCGTTGTGGCAGGTGGCGTCCACCTGGATGCAGGAAGCCAGCGCAATGGGTCCCAGCGGACAGTGAGGGGCCAGCGCCACGTCATAAGCCTCAGCCATGGAGGCGATCTTTTTCACCTCCGTAATCCCTCCGGCGTGGGAAAGGTCCGGCTGAATGATGTCCACATAGCCGCTTTCCAAAATCCGCTTGAAATCCCACCTGGAAAACAGCCGTTCCCCCGTAGCGATGGGAATGCTGCTCACCCGGGCCACATCCCGAAAGCTCTCCATGTTGTCGCAGAGCACCGGTTCTTCGATGAACATCAGATCGAATTCCTCCAGCTTTTTGGCCAGAATTTTGGCCATGGGCTTGTGAACTCTTCCATGGAAATCCACCGCAATCCCAAAGTACTTGCCCGTGGCCTGACGAATCGCCGCCACCCGCTCCAAAACGGCGTCGATCTTGTCGTAGGTGTCGATATACTGCAATTCCTCCGTGC
>CAUHLX010000144.1 GCA_959606705.1 uncultured Bacillota bacterium
TACCGTGGAAAAAGCGGGACTGTATTTCCGCGATTCCGACCCCACCAGCGTGTCAGCCAGCTCCGCCGATGTTCTGGTGGAACGGGCGCCCTCCGATCTGGTCAACAGCTTAAATCTGGCCATGGACAGCTATTGGAATCCCACCTTTACCTTCGCGGCGGACCAGCCGGAAGCCGAGACTGCTTTTTATTTTCGGCCGCTCCAAGCATCGGCAGCCTATCCCGAAATCGCGCCGAAGGATCTGGCTTACTGGAGCAAGCCGTTTCTGCTGAATGACGATACCACCGAGATCATCACCTATTCGCTGCCGCTTCGGACCTCGGACGGGACCGTGTACGGCGTCCTGGGGATCGAGCTGTCCTGTGACTATCTGCGGACTCTGCTGCCCTATCAGGAATTGAACGACGAAAGCAAAGCCGGCTATCTTCTGGCCATGACGAATCCGGACGATTCGAGCCTCGCTTCCTCCCGGGAGACGCCGGCGCGGGCCTCCGAAACGGAGGAACGCATCCTCCAAAAGCTGGTCAGCAGCGGACCGATTCTCAGTCAACTGGTGGGGGATCTGGATCAGCTGCGAGTAGGTAAGGAATCCCGAACCAAAGGGGTTTATCAGCTTCTCAATCCCATGCATTCCAATGCTGATGTTTACATCAGCGTGTGCCCCCTGAAGCTGTACAATACCAACACCCCCTTTGAGCAGGAGCAGTGGGTGCTCACCGCCATCGAGAAGCAGAGCAATCTGTTTTACTTTTCCAATTCACTGCGTAAATTGTTGATGATCACCCTGGCGGTTTCCCTGCTGGTGGGTCTGGGCTTCGCCTATATCTCCAGCACCGCGGTCACCCGGCCGATTTCCGCGCTGGTGGATCAGATCAAGAACAGCGATCCCCACAAGCCATTGAAGCTGGGGCGGGTAAAAATTGATGAGATCGACGATTTGTCCAAAACCATCGAGACCTTGAGCCAGGACGTAGCCAATTCCGCCTCCAAGCTTTCGCAGATCATCTCCATGGTCGGAATCTCCATCGGCGCCTTCGAATATCAAGATGGCGACGCCAAGGTTTTCTGCACCAGCCAATTCTTCTCCATGTTCCACCTGACTCAGGAAGTGCCTCCCGACGGCTATGTGGACGTAACGCTCCTGGACGAAGCGATGACCCGGTTGGAGGACAATCTGGAGAGCGTGGAAAACGATCCGGAGGACGGCAGCCTCACCCGCATTTATCGAATTCTGGGCGAAGACTCCTTCTTTACTTGGCTGCGCCTGAAGCTGGTGATGGACAGCACCACCACCCTTGGCGTACTCACCGATATTACGCAGGAAACCATTGAAAAGAAAAAAATCGAGCATGACCGAGATTACGACCTGCTGACGGACCTTTACAATCGCAGAGCCTTTTCCCATCAGATTCAGCTGCTCTTCCGCCGTCCCGAAGCCCTGGCAACGGCCGCCCTGATCATGCTGGATCTGGATAATCTCAAGTACATCAACGACACCTACGGGCACGACTTCGGAGACGAGTACATCCGCAGAAGCGCGAAAGTTCTTCAACGCTCCTGTGGGCCCAACTCTCTGGTTTCCCGCATGGCCGGCGATGAATTTCTTATCTTCCTCTACGGTTTTAAAGATCGGGAGGAGGCTCGAACATCTATTTGCAGGATTCAGGATGCGCTGGCCGCGGTCCGTTTCCCGCTGCCGGACAACACGGATACGAAAATTCGGGCATCCGCGGGGTACGCCTGGTATCCGGAGGATACCGACGACTGCGATACGCTGGTCCGTTACGCCGATTTCGCCATGTACCTGGTCAAACGCACCACTAAAGGCCAATTCGCCGAATTTGACAAGGAGAGCTATCTGCGCAACTCCTACCTGCTGGACAGCCGGGAAGAGCTCAACACTTTAATCGAGAAAGGACAGCTGAATTTTGCCTTCCAGCCCATCGTAAGCGCCAAAGATGGCCGGGTCTACGGCTATGAGGCTCTGATGCGGCCCAATATGTCCACCATTAAAAATCCCACGGATCTTTTGAGTCTGGCTCGTTCCCAATCGAAGCTCTACGAAATCGAGCGTCTCACCCTGTTCCGTGGTCTGGACAGCTTTATTCAGCTGCCCATCAGTCAAACGGACTGCCGGCTGTTTCTCAATTCCATCGCCAGCCAAATTTTAAGCCCCACGGACATCGAGCTCTTCGAACAGCAGTACCCCTCTTATCTGAGCCGTCTGGTGATCGAGCTGACGGAAGAGGACCGTGCCAACGACAGCTTCACCACCACCAAGCAGCACCTGCTGAAACGCTGGAAAGCTCAGCTGGCGCTGGATGATTTCGGTGCCGGATACAATGGGGAAACCGTACTTTTGGACCTGATGCCCGACCTGATCAAGCTGGATATTTCGCTGATCCAGAATGTCCACGTGGACAGCAAGCGGCTCAATCTCCTGCGCTCTCTGCTGCGCTACATGCACGAACACGGCCTCGCCGTAGTCGCCGAAGGGGTGGAACGCCGGGAGGAAATGGAGCTTCTGATCCGCGAAGGTGTGGATTATCTTCAGGGCTTCTATCTGGCCATGCCCTCCTTTAATCCTCAGGGGCTGTCCCCTGAAATCCGCGAGCAGATCCTTCTGGTCAACGAAACGATGGGAGCTTAAAAAACAAAACGCCGCGAACCGTTCGTCAAGCACGGTTCGCGGCGTTTTTTATTTGCGGAGGGAATCGAAATACTCCCTCAGCTCTTCCTCGTCTTTGATCTCCAGGCCGTATTCTCCGGCCAAGGATTCGATGTGATGGGTAAACTCGTGGAACAGCGTCTCCCGGAGCTCCCTCCGAAGCTTTTCCCGGCTCTTATGGCGGCAGATCTCCGCAAAGGATCCATAGTAGATCACGATGTACCTGCCCATTGCCGGATCTACGCGGTACTGCCCCAAAGTGAACAGGTCGCCGTCGATCGCTTCCGGTGAAACCACGCGGTCAGGCAATAGAAGGATTCCTCCGTTCAGCTCCCGATAAAACTCCTCCGGTACCTCCTGCGCCAGCTCCTCCAGCATTTCCTGCATCTCATCGATCGTAATCAAATAACTTCCTCCACCCGTTGAAATTCTACCGTCGCCACAAACAGATCGGCGATGGTCTCAATCCGAAAGCTGCCGCCGCAAGCCTCGGTAAAGCTGCTGGCAATGGATAATCCCAAGCCGCTTCCTCCGTCGGTTCGGCTTTCGTCTCCCCTGACAAACCGTTCGGTGTAATCCAAATCCCCCTGAATCTCTATCTTTGAAGTATTCTTCACGCTGGCGGACGCGATGGTTCCGTCTGATTTTAAAGTGACAAACACTCTGGAGCCGTCCAGCGAATAGGCCAGCGCGTTTTGCAGCAGGTTTTGAAACACCCGGTAAAGCCGCTGTCCATCCGCCCGAATCAAAATCAGCTCCTCGGGAATCTCCGTCCGCACGCTCACCGAGCTGCGTTCCACCGCCTCCGCCATATCCGCCAGCGTCTGACGCAAAAGCTTCCCAAAATCCAGTATTTCCAGTCTGATAGGCAGTTGACCCGCGGCGGCCTTGCTCACTTCAAACACATCCTGTACCATGGTCTTCAGCCTCTGCGCCTTGCTGTCCAGGATTTGAATGTAATCCTTGATGTCCTCCGGCAGGTTCTCTTCTCCTTTTAGTATCTCCGCGTAGCTGATAATTGATGTAAGCGGCGTTTTGATATCGTGAGAAACGTTGGTGATCAATTCCACTTTCATCCGTTCGCTCTTGGTCCGTTCCTCCAGCGCCTCGTTCATCCCTTCCTGGATCTGGTTCAAATCATCGGCGGCCTGTCTCAAATCCGCGTCCGCCGGCAAAATCAGCGGCTCCTTCAGGTCTCCGGCCCGTATGGCGGCGATCTGATCAATCAGCGCCCCCATGTCCCCCGCTAGTTCCTTTCCACATTTCAGATGATACAAAACCCCCGCGGCCAGACCTCCCAGCAGTAAAATGATGAATACGGCGGAAACCAGCACCCCGGAATAAGAGTTGAAGGCATAGATCACGTAAAGCACCCCTACGGTGACACCGGTAATCCCTGCCGCCAAGGCCAGCAGAAGCTCCCTTCTCGCCAGCCGATTTTGGAACGGACGCCTCAATTCCGCCGCCCGAAAGCTCTTGCACAACCTCCGATACAGAGACTGCCTCCAGGGTTTGGGGTTGAACTTCAAGTCGTGAATTCCGAAATACACCAGCCAAACGGTCAGTAATATCATCAGGGGATGGCCGAAAATATCCTGGAACAGTATGGAGGTCAGCTCGCCGGTATAGACCATCCCGATGTCCTCAATCCTGCTTTCGTAAACCTCCGCGAGGAAGGTGGTCCCCAGATCAAAGCTCTCGTAGCCGAAGCCGGAGAAAATCCCCAAAGCGGCCAGCAAAACCAACAGAGCCTTGACTTCAAACCATATTTTCCCTGTGAATCCGGCAATTTTTCGGACGGCTTCCTTCCTGCCGGACCGCAGAGGCGCAGTGAAGGAGGCGGCCAGCAGGGCCGCTCCCAGGAGCAGGGTGACGGCACAGGCCAGCACCGCTTTTCGGACGCGCTCCATTTCATCCTGAATCCAGTATAGATTGTTATGCCAGCAGGTTTGCTGTTTTTCCGAATAGGCTCCGTGGAGAAACAGCTTGGGCGTCTTCGCCGCCGCCATCAGTACCGTTACCTTGGCGGTTTCTTCGTCCACCGTAAAGTTTCCGTAGCCCGGCACGTACCACTGATCGCTTGCCTCCCGATAGTAGCCGTCGCCATAGACGTCTATCTTCTTGCCATCCTTGATGATCTCCGTTGATTTTCCATCAAAGTACAGCAGGAAATTATAGCCGTCCGGCAGCTTACCCTCCTGCGCGTTGGCTGACGGAGGGGTCAGTTTGAGATCGTCGGCGTTGGTTTCCTTGACCTGGCCGTCATAGGAGACCACGTACAGCAGATTTTTATCCCGTTGATAATACTCCCGCCGTTCCTCTTCGTCATCGTACCAATCCAAATCACCGCCGGCTCCCAAGGTGAGAAACATCTCTAAGCTTTCACCGATGCTGCTCCGAAACTCTCTCGTTTCCTGATAATCCTTATTGGTCAAATATTGAAACAGCTCTTTAAAAGAGCCCGCGCCGGAACGCAGTCCCAAAACGCCCAGAACGCTGCTCAAAATCATCGACACCCCCAGGAAAAAGGCCAGGAAGCTAAAAGCGATTTTCCATCTTCTCCATTTTGTATCCAATTCCCCACACCACCTTTAAGTATTCCGGTTCTCTCGGGTTCAGTTCGATCTTCTCCCGAATTCTTCTGATATGTACCATGACCGTGTTTTCCGGAGCGTATACTTCTCCGTTCCACACGCGGCGGTAGATCTCCTCAGCCGGAAAAACTCTTCCCAGGTTGCGCATGAGCAGGTCGATGATCCTGGTCTCCGTCGCCGTCAGGCGGACCGGTTCCCCGTCCGCCCTCAGCATCCGTTCCTCGGGACGATAGCTCAGTCTTCCGTTTTTAATTTCCCCCTTTTGCTCCTCGGCATTGATGTCTCCCAAGCTGGTGTACCGACGCAGCTGACTGCGCACTCTGGCCGCCAGCTCCTGTGGATTGAAGGGCTTGGTCACATAATCGTCGGCTCCCATGGAAAGTCCCAGAATCTTGTCCGTGTCCTCGCTCTTGGCGCTGAGGACAATGATCGGAAGATTGCGCCGCTCCCTGATTTTCAACAGCGCGGACAACCCGTCCAGCTTGGGCATCATGACGTCAATGATGATCAGCCGAACCGCTTTTTCCATAGCCAGCTCCAGCGCTTCCAGGCCGTTGTAGGCCCGGAGCACGCCAAATCCTTCTTTCTCCAGAACGATGGCGATTGCCTTTACGATTTCGGGATCGTCGTCCACTACCAGAATGGTATCACTCATTTTTCTTCCTCCCGCCGAATTCTTCTACCGCTTGTCCTTATCGTAGCAAAAGGCCTTTACAAAAAAATTAATGGAAATCTTACGGATCTCTTGCAGTTTGTCTCGCCTCAACTATAAAATACTTCCGGTTCCGCCCGCCGCGTAAGCCCCAGCTCCAGTTCTCTCTTGTGGTACAGATAGCCCTCGTCCTCGTAATATTTCGCGTGCTCCGGACACTTCTTGACACAGGCGCCGCACTTGATGCAGATGCCCACGAATTCTCGGACATCCTCGGTGGAAATCGACCCCATGGGACACACCTTGGCGCAGAGGCCGCAGTCCGTGCAGGCCTCCGAAGTCTTAGGCTTCACCTTGCGGATATCCACCGCGTTTCCCTGCCGGTCCCGCGGCTGATAGTAGCCTCGCAGAGGTGTCTGCCCCTCGACCGCAACCGGCCGTTCAAGGAAGAAAGCCAGGCTTCCTTCCCGCTCTCTGCGATCCAGCCGTTCTCTCACACCGTCCGCAAACCGGTCCGCCAGCTCCAGATCCTTTTCGTCGGGTCGCCCCGCCGCCAGTGTGGTGGAGAAGGAATGCTCTCCGATAAACGCGGCCCCGGCTATGGTGTGAAATCCGTGATCCTCTAAAATATTGCGCAGCTCGATCAGTCCATCGTCATAATTTCGGTTGCCATACAGCACCATGGGTACCGCCAGCGCCCCCCCGCCTTGAAGTGTGTCCAGATACTTCAGCAGGACGTTGGGAACACGTCCGGCGTAAACCGGAACCCCAAACACCACCAGATCCTCCGAAGTAAAGGAAGCCGGTTCCCGCCGAGATTCCGGCAAAGTGAAATCCAGCCGCCCGGCGGCCGAACCCGCTCCCTGGTTTTCCGCGGATGCCAGCCGGTCCGCCACCCGACACACGATTTTCTCCGTGGTCCCCGTGGCGCTGAAATATACCGCCCAAACACTCTTTTTCATCATCATCCTCCGTTCTCTCCCTCTTCCCGACACCAACGCCGGTTCGTCTGTCGAATCACTGGGATCATTATATACTATTTCTCCCTCTAAAACATATGCTTTCATCACAAATTCAACACAATCCGGTTTTATTATGAGAGCATACAAAAGGGAAAACACGTTAGTGTAAGTTCAAAGGGGGATT